>NZ_JBSGBY010000225.1:0-12094 GCF_053601505.1 Nocardia sp. NPDC004722 | reverse complement strand
GAGCGCCGCGGTACGGGCGGCCGCGCCCCGCTTCTCCGGAGCGTGGCCGTATCTGCGCGTGATGGCCGCGCTCACCGGCCTCGCGGATCCGCTCGACGGGCGGCTGGTCGAATCGTATTGGCTCGGTGGGGGAGTCGGGGCGGGACTGGATCCGGCGGAGTTCGCCGCTGCGCTGCTGGCCCTGATCGGGCCCAGCGTGGGGCACTACTGGTCGCACCTGACCCCGGATCTGGCCGCCGAGGCCGCCCCCAACCACAGCTTCCACGTGCTCGGCGTGTACCCGTGGACGCGGCTGCTCGGCACGGGCAGCGATCAGGCCCTGCGGATCCTCGACAGCTGCCGGATCACCCGGGCGGCCGTCATCGACCGTGACGAGGCCGACGCGGTGGTCCGCTGCCGCCGATTGACCTGGGACGGGCGGACTCTGGGCCTGTCCACGCCCGCGAACCGGCGCATCCCGATCCGGCACGACGGCTACTCCGCGCTGCCGGACGTGGCGATCGGTGATGTCGTCGCGCTGCATTGGGATCGGCTGTGCGGGCGGTTGCGGCCCGCGCAGGCCGCGACGCTCACCGCCTCGACCGAGCGTCAGATCGCGGTCACGAACGAACGGCTGGCCCGGGAGTGAGCGCGGCCGTCCCTCCACTCCGGCAACGCTCTTCGCGGGCGCGGCCCGCCCCCGACCGTGCCCGTCTCGCTCGCGCCTGCGCCCTGACCGGTGTCATCGTGGGTCTGCACGCGCTCGGCTGGGTGACGCTGATCGTCTTCGTCGCACCGCAGCACCTCGCGGTCGGAGATCGGGCGTTCGGGATCGGACTCGGCGTGACCGCCTACCTGCTCGGCCTGCGGCACGCCTTCGACGCCGATCACCTCACCGCCATCGACAACACCACCCGCAAGCTGATGAACGACGGGCAGCGGCCGATATCGGTGGGCTTCTTCTTCTCCCTCGGCCATTCGACGGTCGTCTTCGGTCTCGCGCTGGCGCTCTCGCTCGGGGCGCGCGCCCTCATCGGTCCCGTGCGCGACGACTCCTCCGCCCTGCACCGCTACGCGGCACCGATCGGCACCGGAGTATCGGCCGCGTTCCTGTATCTCCTCGCGGCCGTCAATATCGCCGTGCTGGTGGGGATCGTGCGGGCGTACCGGCGTGGCCGCGCCGGGGAACCCGAAAATTCCGCTGTCGAAAGGCAACTCGCGCAGCGAGGGATCGTCGCGCGGATCCTCGCCCCGGTGCTGAGGTCGATCACCCGGCCGTGGCAGATGTTCCCGGTCGGACTGTTGTTCGGGCTGGGGTTCGACACCGCCAGCGAGGTCGCCCTGCTGGTGCTCGCCGGTGCCGGGGGCGCGGCGGGCCTGCCCTGGTACGCGATCCTGTGTCTGCCAGTCCTTTTCGCCGCCGGGATGACATTGCTCGACACCCTCGACGGCGTCCTGATGACCGTCGCGTACGGCTGGGCGTTCACCGAGCCGGTCCGCAGGATTCACTACAACATCACGGTCACCGCGTTGTCGGTCGTCGTCGCCCTGCTCGTGGGAACCATCGAACTGTGCTCCCTGCTGGCCGGGCCGCTGGGCTGGACGGGTCCCGGCTGGAACTGGCTCGTCCACCCGGATCTCGGGCGGCTCGGGCTCCTCATCGCCGCCCTGTTGCTCTTGGTCTGGGGCACAGCGGGTTTCGCACGGTGGATCATGCCCCACATCGGCCGACCGGGTTCCTCGAGCCGATAGGTTGACCGCGTCAGGACGACGCGCATCCCGGCCCCAGGGGCGCCCCGGCGAATCGGTCGGCCAGGAAGGCCATGCCGCCGGGCGCCTCGGCGATGGCGGTGCCGTTGTGGCCGACGGCCGCGGAATGATGTGCGCTCACTCGCGATTCCGGGCCGCAGTAGCGGGGCAGGAGGGTGTCGAAGCCCGCGACGGGAACGACCTCGTCATGGGTGCCGTGGTAGAGGTACAGGGGAACATCGGGGACGTCGCCGCCGAGCTCCTGGCGCTGCGCGGCCGCCAGGAACGACGGGTGCGAGAGCAGGCCCGGGGATTGGGCGAACTCGTCGAGGTGGGTGGCGGCGTAGCGCGCTATCAGGTCCATGCCGCAGGCGGCGGCCTCGGAAGTCATTGCGGCCCGGCCGCGTTCGTTGAGCAGCGCCGCCAACTCGGTGCCGGGGTCGCTGCGCAGCAGCGCCAGCAGGATCAGCATGCTGAGTCCCGCTTGCGGACCGCCGTCGGCATTGCGCGCGATCGTCGGAATATCGGTCGGCAGACCGCCCGCGGTGATCCCGGCGATCGGCAGCTCGGGCGCGTAGGTGTGCCGCAACTGGGCCGCCCACAGAGTGGCGAACGCGCCGCCGGAATAGCCCCAGGCGCCGATCGGGCTCGCGGTGCTCAGCCCGGCGGGGGCGAAGGTCCGGGCGGCGCGCAGGCCGTCCAGCACGGCGCGACCGGAATTCACGCCGTCGAGGAATCGCGACTCGGGGCCCTCGTAGTCGGGGACGACCACGGCCCAGCCGCGGCGCAGCGCGTCCACGACGAAGGGGGTGTCGACCACCGTGCTCGAGATCGCCGAATCGCGGCCGCCGCGCAGCGCGAACGACGGGGCGCAGCGCGTGCCCAGACTGTCCTCGGCGACCTGATACGACAGCAGTGGACGCGCGCCCGGGCCGGGCCAGGGCGTGTGGGAGACCAGCACGGTGGCGACGGCGGCGACCGGCCGCCCGCCGGGTCCGGTGGTCCGGTATTGCAGCTGCCAGGTCGACACCCGCACCGGCAGGCCGAACATCGAGATCTCGCGACGGTTCAGGATCGAGCCCGGCGCATGATCGGCGATATCGGCGGGCGCGGCGTAGAACGGATCGTCCGCGGGCGGGACGGGCTGCGATCGCGCCGGGCCCGCACCCGTGCCCAGCGCCAGCATCAGCACGACGCCGCCGAGCAGCAGCCATTGCCCGGTTCGTCCGAAAACTGTGCGTCCGAATACTGCGGAGCCGTCAGAGAACATGCCGTGGTTCATCGCGCCTCTCCGTAGTGCAGCAAGTGTCCAACAGAGGGAAAGAGTGACGAGTGCGGTTACGCGCCAAGGGCTTCCGGTGCGGAGACGGTCCAGACCCGGATGTGTCGACTGAAGGGGACCGGACAGTAGAGTAGCCGAACCCGTCGCTCGGCGGAGGGGTCCTGGAGTGCGTGTTTTCGGCCCGTTCGGAGGTTTGCGAAACTCCAGTCTCGATCAGGACGATTCGGGCTCGGTGGCGAAGAAATCCCAGGGCGCGAGGGGGCCGACGATCCGCATGATCACGCGGTGCGGCCACCCTTCGACAATGGTGTTCACCGTGCGCAGCAGCTCTTGTTCCTGGCCGAAGGGAATGAGTACGGCGATCTCCGCCATTTCGTCCTCCTCGGTGGGGGGACGCAGGACGATTCGGTCGGTCACCGCCACGAGCGCGCGCACCAGTGTCTCGCTGTCGACGCGTCGCTTGTCTTCCATTGCGGCATTGACGGTTTGGCCGAGGTCGATGCGGGCGTCGGTGTCCGTGTGCGGCGGCGACGAGATGATGTCCTCGCGCAGTGCGGCGGCGTGCTGGTTCTCGTCGAGGATCTCCCGCAGCACGGTATCGGTGATGTATTTGCCCTTCACCAGGTATTCGGCCTGGCCGGACAGCTCGTTCAGCGCCGCATGGAAATAGTCGGCGCGGGGTTGCAGCAGCTGGGTCTTCACGGCCTTGTCGTCGGCGGCGGTGGCGCCGAACCGAATCGGGATGATCGGCATGGCGCCGGCCAGTTCGTCCACCAGCCGGGCGAAGGCCTGCACGTCCTCGATCCGATCCCGTGGCTCCTCGGCCACGATCTCACTCACCAGCGCCGCGATCGGCCCGTACACGACGGCGCGGACCGGCGTCGGATGCCGGCCGATGCCCTCCATGTCCAAGTGGACATTCGCCGGGGCGACGGCGTAGATCAGCAATTCCGTATTCGGATCCGATTGCGTCCGTCCGGTTTCCTGGGAGGTATCCGATGTGGTCATGATTCCCGCCTACCCCGTGCGCCCGCGTTCATGCACGCCAGGGGACGGACCGCTCAGCGTCGGAGTTCGTGTTTGGGGGAGCGGCCGAAGGTCTGTTTGTAGACCTGGGCGAAGCGGCCCGGGTTGGTGAAGCCCCAGCGGGCGGCCACCCCGGCCACCGTGTCGCCGTCGCTGGGCTCGGAGGCTTGCAGGTCCGCGCGGGCGCGGTCGAGGCGGACCAGGCGCAGGTATTCCAGCGGGGTCATGTCGTGGTGGGTGCGGAAGGCGTTCTGTAAGGCGCGGACACTCGTTCCGGCGTGGGTGGCGAGTTCGGCGACGGTGAGCGGGCGGCCGGGGTTGGCGTGGATGTAGTCCACGGCGCGTTGCACGGCCGAGGTCGGCACGGCGCCCGGGCCCGGCTGCAGATGCAGGTCCATGGTGGTGTTGGGGAAGACCGCCAGGGCGGCGGAGGCCAGGGCGCGGGTGAGATTCTGGAGCACGAGTTCGGTCAGCACCGGGGAATCGGGGTCGGTGAGTTCGTGGTGGGTGAGATCGAACAAGCGGCCCCAGAAGCGTTGGCTGCGTATGTCTCGGGGTTCGAGCGAGGTGAATCGGAAGGCGGGGGGCTCGATTCCGGACTGGGCGGCCAGATCGGTGAGCATGCTGTACGGGACGTGCAGCAGATTGACGTCGTGGCTGTCGCAGTCGGCGACGATCGGCACGCCCGACGGGAACACCACGAGATCGTTGCGATGCTGTTGGAAGTCGTGGCCGCCGCCGCGTAACCGCGCCCGCCCGCGCACCGACCGCTCGAAATAGATGTGCTCGGTGAGCGGGGCGATGTGGCAGGTGTAGCCGATCGTGCTGCGGATCTCGGTGGCGATCACCTCCCCCCAGATCACGGCGCTGGTGCGAACCCGGCACTGCGGCGGGGCATTCCAGAACCGCAATGCGTTGTCCGAATACATCTCGGAGACGAAGGCGACGGCCTCGTCGGCGTCGCGGGACGAAAGTTCTTCCCGGCGTGCCTCGATCATCGTGTGCGCGGTCATGCAGAACCTCTTCGGGTGGAAGTTCGCGAATCACCGGTGGTATCGGTCCGGCCGCACCGAAGAGTAAGGGATCAATCAAGATACGGGCGAGTAGCCGGTAATTCACGGCCGACGGGTTTACCGTGTTCACTTATGGCGAGCAAGGATCTGGTGGTGACGGTGGACCGGGATGACTGGCGTGCCTTGAAAGATGCCGCCGAGTGTGCGGGCATGAGCGTGGAAGCCTATGTGTCCTGGGGGATTCGGGTGCTGGCGCTGCAAGCGCGGCCGGGCCGGTCGGTGCGCCGCGACGGTGTGGTGCCGCGGGTGCGCGGGCGTTCCCGTCAGCCGGCCGACGAGTCGGAGTCGGCCGCCTGGACCGAGACGTTCTCCGAGCGGCTGTCGTGCCGGGTGGCTCGCGGCGCGGATTAGCCCTGCGTGCCGGTGGTCAGGTAGATCGCCAAGGTCAATTTCTTGGCGTCCTCGTCGAAGGTCGTGTCCTGCACGACCTGCAGCAGCCATGCCAGCCGCGTCTTCTTCTCTTCCGGTTTGAGCAGATCGTCGAGCAGAATGTCCGAACGGACCTGATTGCCCAAGGCTTTGAGATCATTGCGGTCGGCGAGGCCGCGAATGTCGCGTTCCCGCTTGGCTTTCAGCTTGCCGTTGATCCGCTTGTACACGAATTGCCTGCCGGATTCGTAGAACGCGTCCAATCCGACCGGGACTTCCCGGTCCTGATAGGACACGGTCGCGAACTTGAGCCGGATCAGCGCCAGATAACCCAGGCCGATGGCGACCGCGAATCCCCAGGAGTTGACCCGCGCGAAACTGTCGGCATTGCGCAGGGTCAGGAACGCCACCGCCGCGAGCGCCGCGTTGAACAGAATGAACGCCCACCACCAGAAGGACCGGACGGCCTGGTTCACCGTCTGGCCACCGGTCACGAAGGTGCGATCGAGATCGAACAGCGTGACGGCCCCCGCGAGCGCGGCGGACAGCAACGCGAACCATGCCGAGTGGTGGGTCATGCGCGGTCGTCGCCGTCGTCGGTCCGGTCCAGCGGCCCGAGTTCTCGATCCAGCGCGGTATTGAGCTCCGCCTCGGAGTAACTGCTCGCCGAATCCTCCACGGCGTCATCGAGAACGAAGATCGACCGATCCGCCCCGCGGCCGCTGTCGGTGACCGCCGACATATCCGACCGCGCCTGCTCCCCATCCCTGGTGAGCGAGTAATGGGCCCCGTCGAGCCGCACCAGACTCCGCCGCTGCAGCGCCGCGAGCGTCCGCTGCACCTCCTCGGGCGCCAGATTCGACCGCACGACAAGCTCTTCGATCAAGCTGCCCCCACGCGGATCCACGGATTCGAGCAGCACCGCTTCGATCGGCCTCAGGAACTGAGCCATGACTCCCTCCCGCTGTAGCGGAACCATATTCGCATATCTGGGCAGGTCTACGGGGCGTTAGCACCCGTCGGGCACTGATGGTGGTCAAGCGGTCTCGGACATCTTATGAAGGCAGGCGCGGGCATTGGTTGCTTCCGGAGCGGCGCCGACCTGTTCGAAAATCTCGACGGCCGCGCGCAAGGACGCCGCCGCGGCAGCGGTGTCGCCTTGGCTGGCGCGGCTACGTCCGATTCCCTCCAGGGCACGAGCTTGCTCGAACGAACTGCGAATCGTTGTGGCCAGCGTGAGTGCTTCATCGAAGGTTTCCAATGCCTCGCTGAATTGTCTTGTGTCGGTGAGTAGTTGGCCGATCTCATTGAGAGCCTCGGATTCACCGTGGCGATTGCCCAGTTCACGGAAGCAGGCCCGTGCTTCGTCGAACAGTTGGCCCGCAGTCTGGAATTGCGCGGCGTCACGGTGCAGGACACCGATGCAGAGGCGGGCCGTGGCTTCGCCTTCTCGATCGCCGTACTCGCGGTAGAGCCTCACGGCGCGCTGGTAGTACTCCGCTGCAATACCTGATTCTCCGATTCGTCGATGCACGATACCGAGGTTGACCAGTGTGAATGCCTCACCGATCCGGCTGACGATCGTCTGATGTCGGGTCAACCCTTGTTCCAGATAGCCGATCGCCCGTGCGTAGTCACCCATTCGTCCGTGGAGAACCCCCAAACTGGTGAGTGACGTCGCTTGACCGCCAGTGCTGCTGGTCGTCCGATGCAACTCGAGGAATTCTTCGTAAAGGGTTGCGATGAGCGCGTATTCGCGTGTAATCCATCGTGACATTCTGACGAGGGTCAGACCGGTAATTTCGCCTGCGGTGTCGCCGATTTCGCGGCGCAGTTGGATGCTTTGGCGGATCAGATCGATTCCCAGTTCGCTGTCACCTGCCAGCCAGCACGCGATCGCGAGATTGACCAGAGCCACCGCCTCGTGGAAGTGGTCGCTCAGTTCACGGAAGCGTGTGAGGGCTGCGGTGCACATCTGTATGGAGACGTCGTAGTGCCCGGTTCGCCAGCTTGTAGCGCCAAGATTCAGCATCGCGGTCGCTTCGCCGACCTTGTCGCCGACCTCAGTGAAGAGGGACAGCGCGCGCTCATAATGAATTGCTGTCGTTCGGTAGTCGCCAGTGAGCGATCGTGTGTATCCGAGGTTGATCAACCCGGCGGCTTCACCGACGTGGTCTCCGAGCTCTGCGGCAATCGATATCGCTCGGGTCTGAAGTTTTTCGGCCAAGGGCCGGGGCCCTTCACGTTCGAGCCACCCGGACATCGTCTCAACCATCGTTGCGAACCACGCCGGTCGCCGAAGCTCCGCATAGTCCAGGCAGGCGAGCAGATTCGCGCGTTCGACACGCATCCAAGCAGTGGCCTGATTCTGGTCCGAGAACGTGGGACCTGCAAAATCTGCGTGATCAGCCAGTGCGCGCAGGGGGTAAGCGGTAGGTCGAAATTGGTTGGCCCAGGCGGTCTCGACGCCGTGCATGTAGTACTCGAGCAGACGGGCTATCGCCTGTTCGCGGCACTCGATCGAATCGTCGCCGACGAGTGTGCGAGCGTACTCCCGCAGCAAGTCGTGCAGCCGGTAGCGTCCGGCTTCGATCTCGTCGATCAGATGGGCGCTGTACAAAGCGTCCAGTTGCCGCCGTGCGGTTGGCACAGGGAGGTCGGCCAGAGCGGCCGCTGCGTACACGTCGAGACTGGCTGCGGGTGCTGATCCGATCCAGCGAAGCAGACGTCGCTGTTCGTCGGGCAGGTCCAGATAGGAGGTGGTGAATCCGGCTCGGACAGCACGATGTCCGGCCTCCAGTTCGCCGAGTCGATCCTCAGCGACGACGAGCTCGGCAGCCAGACCGGAGATGCTCCAGGCCGGATGGTGTGCGAGGCGACCGGCGACCAGCACAATGGCCAGCGGCAGGTAACCGCACAGCCGGAGGATCTCGTCGATGGCAGCCGAGTCGGCGGCGGTGGGTTTCCGACCGGCGCAAACATAGAACAACTGTTGTGCCGCAACTGGTTCCAACGAGTTCAACGAGAGGTGCACCGCCCCGTCCAGCGCGATCATCCGGCGCCGACTGCTGATCAACGTGAGGCATCGTGCGCCGGAGGGCAGCAGTGGTTCGATCTGGCGCTCGTCGCTCGCGTCATCGAGCACGAGGAGCACGCGCCGATCGGCGGACCAGGCGCGCCAAAAGTCGCGGCGCCCTTCGAAAGTGGTCGGAACACTTCGAGAGTCGATCCCCACGTCGTTGAGCAGAACTCCGAGCACATCGAACGCGCTGGCCGCGAGCAGACCAGGCGCATGGGCGTTGAGTTCCACGAAGTAGCAGCCATCTTCGTAACGACGGCGGAGCAGATGGGCCGCCCTGGTGACCAAGGCCGTCTTGCCCACGCCCGCCATGCCGTCGACCACGACGATGGAACTCGACGGTCCCGATTCGGCAATGCGCTCGAGGTCGTCATCGCGCCCGACCAGCACCGTCACATCCCGTCTGAGGACTGCGGTCGCACGCGGCCTGGTAGAGCGGCTATCAGCCGCTACGCGGGTTCGGCCAGGCTTTCGAGAGTCGGCTTCATCGGATGCGGCCCTCCAGGTCTGCCGCCACATCGATGGATCCAGCAGCGCCGCAGTGCTTTCGCCTGTGGGCCGGGGTACGAGGGAGACCAAGGCCAGCATGACAGGCTCGAACGATTCGAACCGCGCAGGCACATTACGCCCGGATCGCCAGTCGCTGATCCGCTGTGGTGTGGCCTCTTCCCGTGGACCGGGCCGTCGCGCGGCGCGCATCCGGAGTGCCGCGGCGTTGGCGACTTTGGTCAGGGTCGGATTGCCTGCCGCCGCGAACAACGCGGTGAGCCTGGCCGAGAAAGCTTTACGTGCGACGCCTGCTTCATCGCCCCCATCGTTCAAGCGTCTCCCCATCTCATAATCGTATGGACCGGGCTCGCCATCCGGACCGGAGCTGTGTTTTCCGGACCGGAGAATCTGACTCACCTGTTACAGAGGCGCCTACGGAATCTTGAACTACTTGTCAAGGGCGTGGACGTACTCGGCTTGGAGTTGGCGTTTGTAGATCTTTCCCGAGTCGTCGCGGGGGAGTTCGTCGACGATGCGGATTTCGGTGGGGATCTTGTAGGTGGCCAGGCGGCCGGTGAGGTGGGTGCGGATGGCGTCCTCGGTGAGGGTGGTGTCCGGGCGGGGGAGGACGTGGGCGGCTATGCGTTCGCCGAGGTCGCAGGCGCGGTCGGGGATGGCGAAGACGGCTACGTCTTCTACTTGGGGGAGTTCGGTTATGGCGGTTTCGATTTCGGCGGGGTAGATGTTCACGCCGCCGGAGATGATCACCTCGCTGCTGCGGCCGGTGAGGTGGAGGTAGCCGTCCTCGTCGAGGTGGCCCAGGTCGCCGACGGTGATCATGCCGGGGAGCGGGCCGTTGGGGTCGGCGGGGCGGTTCAGGTAGGTGAACGTGGGCCAGTAGTCCGCGCCCTTGATGTAGACGTGGCCGGTGTGGCCGGGTGGGAGTTCGGTGCCGTCGGGTGCGGTGATCGTGACGGCGGAGCCGTCGGAGGGGCGGCCGACGGTGCCGGGGTGTTGTTGCCATTCGGCGGCGCTGATCCAGGTGATCGCGCCCGCTTCGCTGCAACCGTAGAACTCCCACAGCGCGTCGCCGAACCAGTCGATCGCTGCGCGTTTGACCGCCGGTGGACAGGGGGCGGCGGAGTGGATGAGGTGGGTCAGGCTCGAAATGTCGTAGCGGGCTCTGGTTTCCGGAGGCAGCGACAGCAGCCGTGACAGCATGGTGGGGACGATCTTGGCGTGCTGGATACGACGTTCGGCGATGAGGCGCAGGAACTCCTCGGCATTCCAGCGCGGCATGATGGTGATGTTGGTGCCCATGCGCAGGGCGAGCACGGCCACGGCGTTGGGGCTGGTGTGGTAGAGCGGGCCCGCGACGAGCATCTGCCCGCCCGGGGTCAGTCCCATGCGCTGGGCGGTGGCACCGGCGATCGACAGCAGTTGCTGCGGTGTCATTCGCTGCCGCAGTACGCCTTTGGGTCGGCCGGTGGTCCCGGAGGTGTAGATGAGTCCCATGGAGTCGGCGATCGCGCCCTCGACGTGGCCGAGAGGTGCGGGTGTGGCATCGATCCACTCGTCCAGCAGCGGATGCCGTCCGGTCGGGTCGCCGAGCACTGGGTCGAGTCCGGCGGCGTGCAGCAGGGATTCGGACATGGCGATCTCGAGAATGGTGGGGTCGAGAGCAGCTGCCGCCGCAGCGGTCTCGACGATCGGAACGAACTCGGTGTGGGCGACGACGAGCTTCACCTTCGCGTCCGCGAGCAGATGGGCGACTTCCGGTGCCTGCCAGCGGGTGTTGATCGGCACCGGGTTCGCGCCGCAGGTAGCCGCGGCGAGCGAGGTTTCCAGGAACTCGATGTCATTGCGCGCCATGACCGCGATGCGATCGCCCCGCCCGATCCCGGCCGCCGCGAGCGCCGCGGCGAGCCGCCCGGCGCGCAGCTGCGAATCCGATTGCAGCCGTTGGCGGGATCCGCACGTGATGGTCGGGGCAGTCTCGCTGATCGCCGGGGCAGTCTCGCTCATGGCCGCGAGTCTGCCAGGCTCGCAGGGCACGGACAGCACGGATCTTGATCGGGCTCCGCGCGCACGATCCGCGCGCGGCCCTTAGCATTCGGGTGGTGCGCCGTGGCCGATGGTTTCGAATCCTCCTCTGCCTCGCCGTGCTGGGTACCGTCAGCGGGTGTGTCGGGGCGGTGGATCGCGTGGACTTCGAAGACCGGATCCGCGCTCGCGGAGGGGGATTGGTGAGCGCGTTGCCGAGCGCCGCGGTGGCCGCGCTCGAGCGGCGGCTCGGGGCGACCGACGTCGAGGTGAACGTTCTGCTGCTCACGCCGCCGAACTCCACCGGGTTCCGGGTGGTCCTCAACGACCAACCGGCCCAGGTCAGTCGATTCCTGTCCGGCGGCGACGATCTCACCGCCCGTGAACCCACTGTCCGCCTGCGGGTCCGGCCACCCGACCGATCCCGGCAGCTCGACGACTACTCCTTCACCCTCGGCTCGCTGAGCGCACCCCGCCCGGTCCGGGTATCGGTCGCCGACGACCTCGACGGCGAGGATTTCGTGATCAGTGAGGTGCCCGGCCTGTCGCGGCTGGAAGACCTGGTCGATACCGCGCTGAGCCGCAGCGGACTACCCGACGGTCAGGTCACCGTCCTGGTGGTCAGCCGCTTCGGAAGCGAGATCCGCATCGTGGCCAACGTGGCGTCGCCGCGCTCGGAAACGGTCGTCGAATTCGACCGCACCGGTGCGTTCCTCCGCATGGAACAGGGCTAGCCGATGCCGCGTCCACTGGTGGCGGCAGTGTCCGCCGGAGTCAGCGCCGGGTTGCTGACCACCGTCATCCCCGTCGCCATCTGGCCCGGCGAAGCGAAACTCACCGCGCCCCTGTTCTGTTCGCCCCCGTACACCGAACCCATGGTCGTGTCGGACACCTTCCACGACTCCGAGGGCACCTCGACCAACTACACCCTCTATTGCGTGGGCAGCCGCGGCGACCTCACCGACGAGGGCTTCGCCCTCCCCATGCTGGTGCTGTTCCTCGCGC
>NZ_JBSGBY010000224.1:0-12112 GCF_053601505.1 Nocardia sp. NPDC004722 | reverse complement strand
CGGGCGACGTGGAACTTGTGGCCGGTGGCGGTATCCGAGCAGGTGATGCCGTCGGGCATGCTCAGGCAGGTGAGGGTGCCGACCGTGGTGGAGTGGTTGAAGTAGAGGGTGGGTAGGGCGTCGGCGGACAGCGCCGCGCTCGCGCAGGAGAAGGCGGGGGTGCCGCCCTCGGTGAGGGTGAGGGTGTTGCCCCAGCGGCCCTTGTCGCACCAGGCGGGGCGCTGCGGGGAGGTGAAGCTGTGGTCGGCGATGTCGCACACGATGGTGTTGGCGCCGCCGATGGCGGTGGTGAACTGGCAGGTGATATTGCCTGAGGGGGAACGGAATTGGAGTAGTTGGCCGGGTGCGGCGTGGGCGGTGGCGTCGAAGGTGAGGGCCGTGAGGACGGCCGCGCCCGCGACGAGGGCGCGGGTGGTCGTGCGCGATGTCATGAATTCTCCCCGGTCGGTGGTGAGCACCGGGATTCATGGTGGGGCAGTGCGGTTTCGATCCGCTTACAGTCCGGTTGGATCCACGTCGCCCGCCGACGCGGTGAACAGCGCGATCATCTCCGGCCACGACGGCACGGGACCTGCGACGGGTTCGAAGGTCCGTTTCACCCGGTCCGCCAGTTCCGGCCCGGCGAAGCCGACGTAGCGGGCAGGGTCGGTGCCCAGCCTTTCGGCGTGCGCGAGGACCGCGCTGTGCAGCCGATTCGCGTTCTCGTGGTGGCCGAGCCGGGCCAGTGCGAAGGCCCCGGCGAGCAGCGCGGCGAGTTCCTCGGAGAAGTTCGGTTGCTGCCGAAAGAAACCCAGGGCGCGTACCAGCAGCCGCACGGCTCGACGGATGACCTCCGTGCCCGCGTCGGGATCGGCCAGCAGGCACCACGCCAGCAGCAGGTCGGTGATGCCCGCGCCGGAGGTGAATCCGCTGCGCACGCTGATCTCGTGGGCGCGGGTGAGAGTGGTGGCGGCAGCCTCGTGACTGCCGTCCTGGAATTCGACGATGCCCATCCCCCACAGCGCCGCCGCTTGCAGATAAGGCGGCGGGTCACAGCGATCGCAGGCGGCGGCGAAGACCGTCGCGGCCACACGCAACGCGACGCCGTCACCCAAGTCCGCCAGCGCATTACAGCGCCGCAGATGCGCTTCGAGCAGAAGCAGTTCGTGGGCGGGATCGGTGTCATCGAGTAGGGCCATCGCATTATCGGCGTACTCGAGCGCGTCCCCGGCCGCACCGATGTGCGCGGAGGCCAGCGACAGCCCGATGAGGGCGCGGGCCCGATCGGCGGCGGGCGCGGACGGACACGCGGCCAGGGCCGCGCGCAGCAACCCCATCCCTTCGGAAGCCACGCCCGCCGTCACCCACAGGTAGGTCAGCGCACCGACACTCCGAAGTGCTTGCGCTGGAGCGTGTTCCAGGTCATGGGCGATAGCCACACGCAGGTTGGGCAGTTCGAGCGCCAGCGTGCGCATCGCCTCGGGCAGTCGCGGCCCGGCGAACAGCGCCACCTGGTCGGCGATCAGCCCCCGCGCCCAATCGGCATGCGCGGCCATCGATGCAGCGGGATCGGGATCGAGTTCGCGGCAGTGGCGGCGGATCGTCTCGAGCAGCCGGTAGCGGGCGCGCCCGGAGCTGACGTCGGCGGTGAGTACCGAACGATCCACCAGCGCGGCCAGACTCGCGAAGACAGCGGCACCGCCACCGGCATCGCGAACGAATTCGGCGGCGTGCCAATCGAATCCGCCGCCGAAGGGCCACAGTCGCAGCAACAGTGAACGATCGACGTCGGTCAACTGCTCGACACTCCAGCCGATCGCCGCCGTCAGCGACGGGTGCGGTGAGATCGATCCGCGCGGGGTGGCGCCGAGCAGGTCGAGACGCTCCCCCAGGCGCTCGGCCAGATCGGTGAGCCCGATCGAATGTGCCCGCGCCGCAGCCAGTTCGATCGCCAGTGGTAGACCGTCCAAGACTTCGCAGACCGCGAGCGCGGCCTTCCGATCGGCCGGGGTCGGGCGCCAGTCGGCACGGTGCGCGCGGGCCCGGTCGAGAAACAGTTCGACGGCGCCGGACGCCTCGCCGTCGAGGGGCAGCGGCCGCAACGACAGCACCCGTTCGCCTTCGAGGCCGGTCGGTCGGCGACTCGTGGCCAGAATCCGCAACCCTGGACAGCGTGCCAGCAGCGGCAGGACGAAATCCAGGTGCTCCACCAGGTGGTCGCAGTTGTCGAGAATCACGACGGCGCAGCGATCCCCGATCGCCCGCTCCACGGCGACGGTCGGCTCACCGGCGGACTGGGCGACACCGAGGGCCGCCGCGAGAGCAGCGACGACAGCGGCGGGTTCGTGCACCTCGGCCAACCGGACCAGCCAGGTGTCCGGCAAGGCGGCCGTGTGCTCGAGCGCGGGGTCGGCTGAGTACTGGACAGGGTCGGCTGCGTACTCGAGTACGAATCGGGTCTTGCCGACGCCAGGCGGTCCGGTGATCGTCACCAGGCGGGATACGGCGAGCAACTCGGTCAGCAGAGCCGATTCCGCACGGCGGCCGATGAATCGGGTCGAGGGCCGGGGCACCATGGCGGGCACGACCGTCCGGTCCGTCGGTGCGATCGCCGTCACGGAGACGGCGGTCGAGTCCACCGGTGCGATCGCGGTGGGTGCGCGAACCAGCAGCAGGCCCGGATCATGGTGGAGGATGCGGCGTTCCAGTTCCCGCAGCGCGGGCCCCGGCTCGACCCCCAGTTCGTCGACGAACAGCCCGCGCACCCGCCGCAACTCGTCCAAGGCCTGTGCCTGGCGGCCGGTGCGATACAGCCCCAGCGCCAGCAACTCCCAGCGTCGTTCGCGAAACGGTGTCTCGATAACGGCTTCGCTCAACTCGGCGACGGCCCGCGTGGTGTCGCCGACCGCGAGCCGCGCCGCCTGCAGTTCCTCGACCGCCACCTCGCGAAGTTCGGCCAGCCGGATGCGCAGACCGGAAACCTGGAGTGTGTCTTCGAGTTCGGCCCAGGGCTGCCCGCGCCAGCAGTCGCGCGCGGTGGTCAGCTGGTCGGCGGCCGCGGCGGGGTCGCCGTCGGCCAGCAGGCGCAGGCCGGCGCCGACCTGGGCGGCGAACAGCTCGTCGTCGCACGGGGCGGTGAGGCGGTAGCCGCGCGCGGTGCGCTCGATCACCGCGCGCCCTTCGGGGCCGAGCGCCGTGCGCAGTCGGTGCACGACGACCCGCATCATGTTCTTCACCTCGTCGGTGAGTTCCGCGCCCCACACCAGTTCGGCCAGCACGGCATCCTCGACCGCGCCGCCGGAGCCGGTCGCCAGCGCGGCCAGCATTCGGCGCGGCACCGGACCGCCCAGCTCGCGGGCGACCCCGTCGACCTCCACCTCGATCGGTCCGAGTACCCGGCACACCATCACGACGCCACGGTAACCGACCCGGCCGCGACCGTCGTGGTCAGTCGTCGCAGGTCCGGGCGAGGGCGGCGAGCAGGGCGGGGGCATCCAGCAGCGTGGTGTAGCGGGTGATCCTCCCATGCCGCACGGTCACGATGTCGATCTGGCTGCTGCACACCGGGACACCGGTCGCGCGGATCGTCCCGGCGAGGGTGCCCACCTGCACGATCCGGCCCCCGGCATCGAACAGGTGCGCCGTCTCCAACCGGGCATCCAGACAGCTGAGCCGCCGCAGATGGAACTCGAAGAAACCGTCCGGGCCGTAATAGCTGCCGCCCCAAGGCAATCGGACCGGCAGCCGCATCATGAAATCCGATGCGAGCACGGGCCGGACGCGGTCCAGTGCCCCCACGGCGAGATCGGCATACCAGTCCTCCACGAGGCGCAGCTCGTCGGCGGGCGGGGCGTCACGATCCGGGTCGGGCCCAAGCCACATCACAGGCCGCGCCTCATCACAGACAGCGCCTCGTCACAGGCAGCGCGAGGTGTGCCAGTCCATGACATCGCCCCAGGCTTGGAAGACCGGGTCGGTGCGCATCAGCAGATCGCTGGGAGCGCCGACCAGGACGGAGGTTTCCGCGTACCCCTCGAGCGCGGTCTTCGACATGGTGAAACTCCTTCGATCGGCGAATTGCGATGCGGAGACACCTTGGCCGCGTGATGTTTCAGCCGCCTTACAGCCCGATCCGCTGTAAGGCCGCTGTAATGCCCGCGCCGCACCGTATAGGCACATCGAACCCGCGAACCGACCACCCAGGAGAACCCTTGTACCGGACCAGTGGCGCCTGCCTCGCCCTGCTCGCCGCCACCGTCGTGCTCAGTGCCTGCGGCAGCAGCACGACGCCCGCCGCACAGGGCACGACCTCCGTACCCGCCGCCGGCGCTCCCGCCGCCACCAGCGCCGCACCGACTTCCACTGTCGCGCAGGCAGGTTCGGGCGGTGACGCGTGCACCGAGGTGCAGTACGAGATCGACCTCTCGCACCAGTTGCAGCAGGGTCAGGAGCCCGCCGACCCGCAGGCGGCGATCGCGCGAATGCGCGACTACACCTACTCGGCGCCCCACGAGATCCTCGTCAATTACACGCAGGTCGAGACTTTGATCTATGGACATCTCGAGCACCGTGGGCAGGACCAGATCCACAGCGACGCCATGACCGCCCTCCTCGACAAACTCACCCAGTGGAAGAGCGCCCACTGCTGACCGGAAGGCATGCCGGCATGACCCACACGCACTCGGGCACAAGGGAAGTCGCCATCCGGTGCATCCGGATGATGGGCGATGGCACGCGCGAGGAATTCGACGCGCTCATCCACCCGGACGCAGTCAATCGGGAAGGCAAGGCCGAGCCCGCCGCGGCACGCACCCGCGGCCCGGCAGCCTATTGGACCAGCGCCCTGTGGCTGCGCGACGCTTTCTCGGAGCTGAACTGGGAGATCCACGAAATCGTCGCCGCCGGGGACCTCGTGGTCCTGCACACCACCATGTACGGCCGCCAGACCGGCCCGTTCGTCGTCTACGACGAGAACGCCCGGCCCGCACAGGCATTCGCGCCGACCGGAAGAACCTTCGCCGTCACCCAAACCCATTGGTGCCGCATCGTGGACGGCCGGTTGGTCGAGCACTGGGCCAATCGCGACGATCTCGGCCAGGCCACCCAATTGGGTTGGGTGCCGCCGACCCCGCCCTTCCTCGTACGGTCGCAGCTGGCCTTGCGCCGTGCCCGCCGGGCGGCCACGTCTTCGTGAGCCGCGCCGATCACCATCGCTACGAGCCTATTTCGGTTTCCGATGCTCGGCGATCTCCGTCGCGGTGGTGCTGTCGAGTTCCAGCGGCCCTGGCGTGACCTGGCCCTGGTACTTGATCGCCGACCCGATCTGACCACCGTTGTAGATCAGCGCGGCCCAGTCGTTCTGCGTGCTCAGCACATTCAAGGCGGTGTCATCGTTGATCGACACGGCGACCGGTCTCGGCCCGATGGTGAGATCGCAGTTCCAGTCGATCGGCCTGTCCGCGGACTGTTGCGGGGTCACTGCCCACTGATTCCAGTTCTGGCAGTAGTACGTGGTGCGCCATCCGGCCGCGTTCGGCCCCAGGCCCTTCGACTCGTCGAGCTGATTCTCATCGAGGCTGGGCAGGCTCAGCGCGGAGTAGCCGAAGTAGGCGGTGCCGTCGGCCCTGGGGACGCCGACGGTCTGGAACGAATAGTTCAGGATGCTCAGGTAATTCGGCTTGAAGTTGATGTCGTCGTTGCCACCGTGATGCAGGCCGAGGTTGTGCCCCAGTTCGTGGATGAAGGTGCCGACCAGGGTGTCATCGGAGGGATGCTCACCCCACCCGCACGGCGCGGTCGACCGGAACGCGACGAGGAAGGTGTCGCCCGGCAACTGCGGCGAGTTACCGCTGGAACAGCCACCGTCGTAGCCGTAGGCCCACACCATGTAGTGGAAGACATGCTCGCGCTCCGGCGCGAAGTACTGAGCCTTCAACTGCTGCAATCCGGCGAGCATGGGGTTGAGATCATCGGTCACGGGCACCGGATTGCCGCCGCCGAGATCGTATTTGCCGTAGTGCGGCGCCGGATTCGCCGGTGGCGGATTGGCGCTCGTACCCGAGCCCGAGGCCGAACCCGACGGCAACACGTCCGCCGATCCCCCGGAACCGGACGCCGATCCGGAGTCCATGAGCGTCTGCCGTGGCGGCGGAATCGGCGCGCCGCGTGTACCGAGGTCCAGATGGATGGCGATGCCGGTCTTGTTGTCCGGGTTGGTGACCGGACTGCTCGCGAACACCTGCGTGATGCGATCCAGCACCGCGTCGGAGGGTTCCCGGCCCGCCATGTAGTCCATCTCGACGAAGATGTCCTTGTGGTTCGGGTCCGCGCCCATACCGGGCAGGTCGAGGTCGACGATGCCGTCGTCGTTCGTGTCGAGCCCGTACTTCTCCCAGTTGTCGGGCAACCCGTCGCCGTCGGTGTCCACGGTGTCGCGCAGCGTGCCGATCGGCGCGCAATGCGCCGCGGGCGCATGGCACACCACCAGGGCCACGGCGGCGGCGAGGGTTCCGACGAGCACGCGAGTCCTCATTGCTCGCCGAGACTAGAGGCTGCAACGCCCCGACCTGCGACGACACTCCGGCACCGCGTGCGCGGCACCGGAGCCGCCCGATCGAACCCGCCTACTTGCGGCCGGTGAACTCGTCCATCGAGTGGTAGACGCCGACCGTGTTGAGGTAGAAGTCGCGCAGCTTCAGCGGCAGCAGCCCGGAGATCGCGCGGTTGAGCCGCGAGGTCCAAGGCAGGACCACCAGCGCGGAGCCCTTCTTCATCTCATCCCAGGAGGTGTCGACGACCTCCTCCTGCTCCAGGATCGGGGTGAACCAGAAACCCTTGGCGCCGTCGAACATCCCGGTATTGATGTAGGTCGGGCACACGGTGGTGAACTTGACGTGCTCGTTGCCGGACTGCTCGAGTTCCAGGCGCACCGAATCCGACCAGCCCAGCGCCGCCCACTTGGAGGCCGCGTAGACGCTCATGCGCGGGTTGGCCACCAGACCGGCGGAGGAGGCGATGTTCAGCACCCGGCCCTCACCGGAGGTGTTGGCCACCATGGCGGGCAGGAACTCGAGGGTGATGTACATGGGGGCAAGCGAATTGATCGCCATCGTCTTGTCGATGTCGGCGCGGTTGTCGGTCTCCCAGAAGTAGCCGTTGCCGCGCACGATGCCCGCATTGTTGACCAGCACGTCGATATCGCCGACCTCGCCGCGCACCGCGGCCGCCGTCTCGGCGATGGCGTCGCGGTCGGAGACGTCCACCACGTAGTGGTGAATCCGGCTGCCGCCCTGCGCCGCCAGCTCGGCCGCGGTCTCCTTGAGGGTGGCCTCGTTGATGTCCCACAGCACCACGTCGGCCGCGCCCTCGGTGACCGCCCGCTGCGCGAAGGACTTGCCCAGGCCCATGGCGGCGCCCGTGACCAGGACCTTCATGCCCGCTACCGTTTTCATACCCCTGCGTACCCCTGTCGTCGGTTCGGCGGAATCACTTCTGCCGCAGTGTCTTCATGACGCCCAGGTAGAGCGTCATGGTCTTGGCCCACAGCTGTTCGGACATGCCCGGCAGCGGTGCGATGGGCAGCCCCCGCTGCACCGCGATGGTCTGGGTGTCGATGTATTTCAGCAGGCCCTCCGGGCCGTGCCGACGACCGGTGCCCGAAATGCCGAGTCCGCCCGACGGTGCGGCCACCGAACCCCAGGCGGCGATGAAGCCCTCGTTCACGTTCACCGATCCGGCGCGCACACGGGCGGCCACCTCGCGGCCGCGCGCGATGTCGCGGCTCCACACGCTGGCGTTGAGGCCGTAGGCGGTGTCGTTGGCCTGGGCGACGGCCTCGTCGTCGCTGTGCACCCGGTAGAGCGAGACGACCGGTCCGAAGGTTTCCTCGCGGTACACGGTCATGCCCTCGCGCACGCCCTCGAGGACGGTGGGCTCGTAGAAGTAGGGGCCGAGGTCCGGGCGGGCCTTGCCGCCCGCCAGCACGGTCGCGCCCTTGGCGACCGCGTCGTCGACATGCGTGCTGACGGTGTCGATCTGACGCGGGAAGGTCAGCGACCCGATCTCGTACCCGAAGTCGAGGGTCTTGCCGAGGCTCAATTCCTTGGTGTGGCCGACGAATTCGGTGACGAACTGGTCATACACCTTGTCGTGCACGTAGATTCGCTCGATCGACTCGCACAGCTGACCGGCGGAGGCGAAGCAGGCCCGCACCGCGATCTTGGCGGCGGCGGAGACATCCGCGTCCTCGAGCACCAGCAGCGGGTTCTTGCCGCCCAATTCCAGGGAGTAGCCGATCAGCCGCTCCCCCGCCTGCTGGGCGATGGTGCGGCCGGTGGCGCTGGACCCGGTGTAGTCGACATAGTCGGCGCGCGCGATGACCTCGGTGCCGACCACCGCACCGCGACCCAGCACCGCCTGCCACAGGCCCTTGGGCAGGCCCGCGCGCTCGGCGATATCGATGGCCCACAGCAGCGTCAGCGCGGTCTGATTGTCCGGCCGTCCGATGACGGCATTGCCCGCCAGCAGCGCGGGCAGCGCGTCGGAGGCGCCCAGGGCCAGCGGGTAATTCCACGGCGAGATGACCGCGACCACGCCCTTGGGCCGGTTGCGCACCTCGACCTGGGTGAGCACCGGCATGACGCCGCGCGGCTTGCGATGCGCCAGAATCGATTTGCCCTCGGCCGCGTAATAGCGGGTGTTCACCGCGACATCCGACACCTCGTCGAAGGCGTGCACGCGGGACTTGCCGGTCTCGAGCTGGATGATGTCGAGAATCGTGTCCTGCTCGGCCAGCACCAGATCGTGGATGCGCCGCAGCAGCGCCGCGCGCTCGCCGACCGGCACCCGCGCCCACTTCTCCTGTGCGGTGCGCGCGGTCGCGAAGGCGGCCTCGATATCGGCGACCGACGACTGCGGCAGGTCGGCGATCTTGGCGCCGGTGGCGGGCGCGAACACCTCCACCGAGGGCGCGCCGCCCGCGACGGCATGGCCGAGCAGCCGCGCGACCAGGTCGAAATCAAGCGCGTCGGCGGCAGCGAGCTGCGGGGCAGTCGACATTGGTCGCCCTCTCGAGGAGTCGTGTCCGGGGGGATCCCGCTATTTAATGAACATCAGTGTTACGTGAACACTGGTGTTAGATTAATGGACGTGACGCCCACCATGTCAACCCCAGCGAGCCCCGCGGCCCGTCGTGGCCGCCCGCCGCAGACGGAGCAGCAGGCCGATCAGGTGCGCGCCCGCATCGTGCTCGCGACCGCCGAGGTGTTCGCCGAACAGGGTTCACGCGGATTGAACGTCGCCCGCATCATCGAGAAGGCCGGGCTCGCGCGCCCCACCTTCTACCGCTATTTCGCCAATGCCACCGAGCCGCTGCACGCCCTGCTGACCATCTCCAACGAGGATCTCGTCGGCGGCATCCGCGCGGCCCTGGATCGCACCGAGCAGCCGGTGGAGCTGGGCATCAACATGATCGAGGCCTACCTGCACTGGGCCGGTGGCCACGGCCAGATGCTGGCTCCCCTCTTCGCCGAACTCCACGACCCCGGTTCCCCGGTCTCCGCCTACCGCGAGCAGGCCATCGAGGACATCCGAATCCTGGTGCGCGCCAAGATCGCCGACCTGGGCCGCCCGGTCCCCACCGATCTGGACCTCGACACCGCCCTGCAGACTTGCGAATTCGTCGTCTACCGCATCTCGGCCGCCGCCCCGCACGGCGAACCCGACTCCGACACCATCGACGCCGCCCGCCTCACCATGGTCCGCGGCGTGCTGGCCATGCTCGGCATCCGCGAGGACATCGAATACGCCCTCACCATCCCCGGCCTGTTCGAACCGGCCGACGAGGACTGATCCCGTCGCTAACCACATAAACCGGTTAGCGATATACGATTCTCGGGGCTAGGCTCGGCCGATGTCGGAAACCACTCCACCCCAGTCCTTCTCGACCGTCACCCGCACCATCGTCCTCGACGTGCCGGTCACCCCCGCCAAACTCACCGACCGCATCCAAACCCGCCGCATCACCATGCCCGCGGGTACTGCGGCCGGACTCCACACCCATAACGGTCCCGTGGTGGGCAGCATCGTCTCCGGTACGGTGGCCTACCGCATCGACGGTGAACCGCCGATGACTCTCCACCCCGGCGACGCCTTCTTCGAACCCGAGGCCGCTCGCATCGCCCAATTCGACGCCCTCGACGAGGATGTCGTCTTCCTCGGCCACTTCCTGTTGACCTCCGACCAGGAGCCCGCCATCGAATTTCCGGCCGAATAACGATCTCACCCGCTATTCGGCGGGCGGTAGCTCGGCGGTTCGGGTCATGCCGGTGGCGGCGATCATGTTCAGAAGCAAGGGGATTCGGCGGCTTTCCAGTTGCGGGAAAGGGCGGACGGAGCGGAGGATGGCTTCGCCGTCGAACAGGTCGGTGACCATGAAGACCAGCGTGATGAATTCCTCGTCGTCGAACGAGCGGTTCTTTCCGACTGTCTCGGCGGAGATTTCGACGATCTTCATGCCGTATTCGACCAAGGCCGGTTGTAATGCGTCGCGGAGTTGTTCGTCGGTGCGGGCGGCGATCATCAACTCGTACAGCACCGTATTGGTGGCGTTGCCCGCGACCTCGCGGACGACTCGCAATGCCGCTTCGAGATCCGAGTCCTGCGTTGCCAACTCGCGAAAGCGCTCGGTGAAGGTCTGCAACTGACGGCGCAGCGTTTCCCGTGCCGTGGCCGCCATGAAGTCGCCCATGGTGGGAAAGTGCCGGAACAGCGCGCCGTAGGACAGGCCCGCGCGGGCGGCGATCACCTTGACCGACGCTCGGGCATAACCGATGTCGGAGATGGTGGCGATGCTCGCGTCGAGCAGCCGACCGATCGTCGCCTCGCGCCGCTCCTGCTGGGTTCGAGTCACCATCGACACATTAGGACATCATGACCGGCCGCCCGCGCGGAGATACGCGCCGGTCCGCAGCGTCTCACCGTAGCCGGGGGCGAACTTGCCGTGCTCGAACACGATCGTGCCGTTGATGCCGGTCGCGGTGATCGCGTCGTCGTTGCGTCGCACCATCCGGCTCAGTCCACCGAAGAACGACACCTCTTCCTCGTGGTATTCGTCGAGCGCCGCGTCCAGCCGTGCCGGGTTCACGATGACGAAGTCCGCACGATCGCCGAGACGCAGGGTGCCCGCGTCCAGGCCGTACCACTCGCCGAGTTCACCGGTGAGCCGGTGCACGGCACGCTCGAGGGTCAGGAACGGCTTGGGTGCCGCCTGTGCGTCCTTGACGCGCTTCAGCAGTCGGAGCGAGAAGTTGTAGAACGCCATATTGCGCAGGTGCGCGCCGGCGTCGGAGAAACCCATCTGCACAGTGGGATCGGCCGCCAATTTGTCGAGCTGTTTGCGGCGGTGATTGGCAACGGTGGTGGTCCAGCGCACATTTCGTTCGCCGTTGTCCACCAGCACGTCGAGGAACGCGTCGAGCGGATGAATGGCGCGTTCCTCGGCGATCTGCCCGAAGCTCTTTCCGATGAGCGACGCGTCCGGGCATTCGACGATCACCGCGTCGTGGAAATCGCGATGCCACAGTCCGGGCATCCGCCGGTTGTCGAATTGGCGGCGGAACCTGCGGCGATACTCCGGGTCGGCCATCAATTCATTGCGCTGCAACTGATCCCGGATATGCAGAGCCGCGGTGCCCGCCCCGAACTCCTCGAACACCGGCAGATCGATGCCGTCGGAATAGAGTTCGAACGGAACCGGGAGATGCTGCAGTTTCACGGCCGCGCCCGAGAGCGCGTTGCCGATCCGGACGCCGAGCCCCATCACCAGATGCGCCCCCCGCATCGACTTGGCATCCGCGGCGACCAGCAGGCTCGTGCGCACCGGACGACGCAGTCCGAGCAGCCGGCTGGAGCCGAGGAACAGCACCAGCGGGCTGGTCGGTCGCGCGATGTTCGGCGCGCTCTGCAGTACCCGGTCGCGGGATCGCAGCACGGCGGTCAGCCGCAGTCGCTCGCGCCACCGCGCGAAGGTCGACGGCAGAGGCGCGTTCGGCGAATCCGGTGCCGATGCCACCGGAGCGCGACAGCAGGATGTTGGCGGGCTTCACGTCCCGGTGCAGGACGCCGCGCCCGTGCG
>NZ_JBSGBY010000223.1:0-12127 GCF_053601505.1 Nocardia sp. NPDC004722 | reverse complement strand
CGGTGCGGCATCGCCGGCGACGTCGCACAGAAGCCATTCGGCTCGAGCTCGACCAATTGCTCGACTGGGCACTGAAGCGAGCCGATCGACACGACATCCCGGTCCGAGCCCTTCAGGCTGACGGCTACGCGACGGGCGTCATGGCGCAGGCGCGGCCTGAGTGCCACCTCGGTTGGACCACATTGGCCGGAATCGCCCGAGTGCAAAGTGATCACGCCCGCTTCGGCGGCGCCACCATCGACAATGACGGGACGGTGTCGTCGGCGATTCGAGGCGTCGAACTCGACGGTACCGGCGGCAACGCCGTGATCACCGAAGTCGCCTCGACCGTTCCGGGCGGACATGTGGTGTATGCCCGCGCGATGGGGCCCTTCCAGTTCATTCCGGATACCTGGAATCGCTGGGGAATCCGGGCCGACAGCGACTACGACGTCGTGGCCGGTGCGCTGGAGGATCAGAAACCTGTTGAAACCCAGGATCTTTCGGGTGGCCTGGACAACATCCACGACGCGGCGCTGTCCGCCGCCCGTTATCTGTGTGCCGCCGGCGGCGATCTGTCTACCGCCGCGGGCTGGGAGCAAGCGATCTTCGCTTACAACCACTCGCTGGTCTATGTCGACCAAGTGCGAAGCGTCGCAGTCAGTTACGACGCGTAAGCGGAAATTCAGGGCGTGACCAGTGCGCCCGAATCCAGATGGGCTCGTATCTCGAGCCTGAGCAAGGAGGTTCCATGTCCTCAACCAGAGTTTTCGGTCGACACGGCGGCGCCGTGTCGGTCGTGGGCATCTTGATCGCGGCAGCCGCTGCCGCAGGATTGCCGGGGGACGCAATTGCGGCTCCAGCCGCACGACCGGTAGAAAGTACCGCCATCTCCGACCAGGCAGGCTCCACCACTGCCCTGAAGGATTTCGCCATTCAGTCCTCGAAAGACGCCGGGGACAGCGGAGAAAAGATCTCGAGTCCCGATTACCGGCCTGATGGTTGGCACCCGGCCGGCCCGCGCTCGACTGTCATGGCCGCGTTGGTGGCGGACGGCACCTACCCGGACCCCTTCTTCTCCACGAACATGGACCAGCCCAAGGGGCCCTTCCAGGTGCCCTGGTGGTTCCGCTCCGAATTCACCGTCAACGACACCTCCGCCCGAACCTATCTGAACATTGAGGGGATCCTTTCCGCCGCAGACGTTTTCGTCAACGGAAAGAAGATTGCCGGCGCCGACGAGATAGCGGGCGTCTATCCGCGTTATGAGCGCGATATCACCGACTCGGTAAAGACCGGAGCCAATTCCGTCGCATTCCGGGTTCAGCCCAACGATGCGAAGAAAGACCTCACCATCGGGTGGATCGACTGGAATCCCAGTCCCGCCGACAACAACATGGGCATGTTCCGCGACATCGTCATCCGCCGCGCGGGTGCGGTGTCCCTGGACGACGCACACGTGATGACCGCGGTGGACCCGTCGCTCACCTCGGCCGATCTCACCGTGAAGGCCAAGGTGCGTAACACCTCCGACAACACCGTCACGACGACCGTCAGCGGAGCGATCGGCGAGGTGCGGTTCAGCAAGGACGTGACGCTGGCCGCGGGCGAGACCCAGCCGGTCGAATTCAACGCCGCCGACACCTCACAATTGCGGTTCGCCGATCCGCAGATCTGGTGGCCGGCCGGTATGGGTGAGCACCCGTTGTACGACTTGAAAATGACGGCGGAAACGAATGGGGTGGTGACCGATACCGCGCAAAAGCGGTTCGGCATCCGCACCATCGAGGCCCCGATCAACAAAGACGGCGCGCGGGAGTACTTCGTCAACGGCAAGCGCACCTTGATCCGGGGCGCCAACGATTCGACCGACATCCTGCTGCGCTGGAACGCGCAGGAGGCGGCCGATCGATTCACTTACGCACTCAACATGGGCATCAACGCGATTCGGCTGGAAGGACGTCTGGAGCCGGACGAATTCTTCGAGATGGCCGACAAGGTCGGCATGATGTTGTTGCCGGGCTGGGAATGCTGCAACAAGTGGGAGGAGGTCAAGCAGGCCGGCCCGCCGACGCCGTTGGAGGGCCGCGATCTCCAGATCGCCAAGGATTCGATGGTGACGGTCGCGGCCGAGCTGCGCAATCACCCGAGTGTGGTCTCGTTCCTCATCGGCAGCGACTTTGCCCCGCTCGAGGCGACCGGACAGGCCTACCGGGAGGCCCTCGAGGGCGCGGACTGGCAACTGCCGGTGATCAGCGATATCGACGGCAAAACCAGCGCAGGCTATCAGAGCGGTATGAAGATGGTCGGCCCCTACGAATGGGTGCCGCCGGTCTACTGGTACGCGAAACAGATCGGTGGCGCCGAGGGGTTCAACTCCGAAACGTCTTCTGGGGTAAACATTCCTACCTTGGACACCCTCCGGCGGATGCTCTCACCGGCCGAGCTCGAGGAGCTTTGGAAGCACCCTGAGGCGATCAAGTACCACCGCTCACCGACTGGTGCGGCCGAATTTCAAAGCCTGGCGGTATTCGCCAACGCAATGAACAACCGGTACGGCAAGCCTGCGAGCCTGGAGGAGTTCGTCCGTAAAGCCCATCTCTCGCAGTACGAGTCGGTCCGTGCCCAATTCGAGGCCTACGCCCGGAACTTCACCGACGCCGACCGGCCGTCGACGGGCCAGATCTTCTTCTTGCTGAACAGTCCGTGGACCTCGCTGCACTGGCAGTTGTTCGACCGCTATTTCGACCAGGAAGGAAGCTATTTCGGAACTCAGAAAGCCAATGAGGAGCTTCACATCCAGTACTCCTACGATGACCGCTCCGTCGTGGTGATCAACCAGCGCAATGAATCCGCGGCTGGGCTGACCGCGCATGTGGATCTCTACAACATGGACGGCAGTTCCAAGTTCCACCAGGATACCCCGGTGGACAGCGCGCCCGGAAACGGCGGCAAGGCCGTGGCTCTGACCATTCCGGAGCAAGTCGACAATCTGGATACGACCTACCTGGCCAAGCTGACTTTGACCGATGCCGGAGGCAGTGAGGTCAGTCGCAACGTCTACTGGCTCTCGACCAAACCGGAGGTCGTCGACTGGGAAAACAAGAAGGATTGGCCGTATACCCCGGCTAAGTCCTTCGCCTCGATGGAGGGTCTGAACCAGCTGGCCAAGTCCGAGGTGTCCGCGACTGCCACTAGTTCCACCGGCGCGGACGGACAGACGACGATGACCGTGCAGCTGACCAACACCGGAGGCGGAAGCACACCGGCACTGCTTACCGACGTCCATCTGGTCGACGCACAGAACAAGCCGGTGCTGCCGGTCACCTGGTCCAACAACCAGGTGACCCTGTGGCCTGGCGAGTCCGTGACCTTGACCGCCTGGGTTCGCACCGACATCCTCGCCGGGGCCACACCGAAACTGCGCGTTTCGGGTTGGAACCTCGACACCACGACCGCGGACGTGTCCGCGTCGTAGGACATGCGGCCGGCATCTGCATGCAGGTGCCGGCCGTGACCAACTCGGCCTTCAGCCCGGGTTCGGATCTCGAGGTCTTGTCCACCGGCTACCCGTTCACCTACCTGCGCGGCGACCGCTTCCTCGTGGCGGTGAATCCGCGACGCGGCGCGGCCGAGATCGCGCTCGACGCCGCACGACCGGGTCATGCGCGCGGTGGAAAATCTCGGCACCACGATCCAGGGCAACCGACTGCGGATCGACGGCTTCGGCTACGGGATCTTCGACCTGGCGTGACCCGTCAGGCATCGACGGCAATCAGCGACATCACACCGTCCTGATCCGCAACACCAACTCCCAGTCACCACAAGTGTCACCCATTGAGTAAGGAACACATCATGAAGTTATCGAGATCGATGGCTGCGCTTGCCGCGGCCGCTCTGGCAGCCGCGGCCGCGGTCACCCTGAGTCCGGGGACCGGTGTCCCTGCCGCGCAGGCACAGCCCGCGGCCCCGACGGTCGAGAACTCGACCGCGCGGGACGACAGCAGCCTCGCCGTCACCCCGCCGATGGGGTGGAACTCGTGGAATACCTTCGGCTGCAACATCGACGAGTCGAAGATCCGGCAGGCCGCCGATGCGATGGCCGACTCGGGCATGAAAGAGGCGGGCTACCAGTACATAGTGATCGATGACTGCTGGTTCGACCCGCAGCGCGACGCCCAGGGCACCCTCCGCGGCCACCCGACCCGCTTCCCCGGCGGCATGGAGGCCCTCGGCGACTACATCCACAGCAAGGGCCTGAAGTTCGGCATCTACCAGTCGCCGACCGATCGGACCTGCGCCCAGCGCGACGATGTCTTCCCCGGCTCCACCGGAAGCGCGGGCCATGAGGTGCAGGATGCCAACACGTTCGCCTCATGGGGCGTGGACTACCTGAAGTACGACTGGTGCTCGCCGGAGGGCACGCGGGACGATCAGGTCGAGCGGCTCACGCTGATGCGCGACGCGCTACGTGCCACCGGACGGCCGATCGTCTATAGCATCAGCAACAACAGCTTCCACCCGGTCACCGGCGCGGACTACAACTGGGGCGAGGTCGCCCACCTGTGGCGGACCACCGAGGACCTGCTCGACATCTGGCAGAACGGCAACACCAACAAATACCCGATGGGCGTGGGCAACGTCCTCGACATCACCGCGCCGCTCGCCGCGCAGGCCGGCCCCGGTCACTGGAACGACCCGGACATGCTTGTGGTCGGCCGACCCGGCCTCACGCTGACCGAATCGCGCTCGCACTTCGCATTGTGGGCGTTGATGGCTGCTCCGCTGATGGCAGGCAACGATATCCACAGCATGTCGGCCGACGTCAGCGCGATCCTGCGCAACGAGCGGCTCATCGCGGTGAACCAGGATCCGCTGGGCGCTGGTGGCCGCCGGGTGCGTGTCGACGGCGCGACCGAGGTGTTCGCCAAGCCGCTGAGCGACGGGTCGGTGGCGGTGGGGCTGCTCAACCGCGGCGACGGTAGCGCATCCGTCAGCACCACAGCCGCCGAGGTCGGCTTGAGCGGCGACTCGTTCACCGTCACCGATCTGTGGACCGGCGGCACGTCTTCCTCGACCGGCGCGATCTCCGCGAGCGTGCCCGCGCACGGTGTGGCCGCGTTCCGCGTCAGCGGCGGCACTCCGGTGGCCAACACCACCTCCATGCTGCGCAGCGACGCCGCCGACCGCTGCGTGGATGTCGAGAAGTCGTCCACCGCACCCGGCGCCGCCACGCAGCTCAGGGACTGCCACAACGCCGCGAACCAGCTGTGGACCAGCTGGGACGGCGGTGAGGTGCGCGTGTTCGGCAACCTGTGCCTGGACGCCTACGAGCAGGGCACCACTCCCGGCACACGGGTGATCACCGGGACCTGCAACGGCCAGGACAGCCAGAAGTGGACCTTCGGCTCCGACGGCACGATCCGATCTGTCCACTCCGAACTCTGTCTGGACGTCTCCGACGGCGGCACCGCCAACGGCACACCGTTGATCTTGGGGACCTGCCAAGAAGACGCGAATCAGCGGTGGACCAGGACCTGATGGGGATCCGGCTACCGCGCATTCAGGTGATCCAGGATGAGTGACGTGACGACCTCGTGGATCTCCTCCGGGATCCGGCTTCAGAATCACCCACTGCGTAAGCGGCGGCCGAATGAGCATCAGGTGGCCATCCTTCCGGTCAAGGGCGGGTGACCGGAGGCGGACACACACCCGTCCCTTCCCGCAGGGCGCGGGAAGGGACGGGTGTGATGGGACCTCGAGCCATTAGGTTGGTATCTAGTTCATAGGGGCCGGCCGGCATAGGTTCCGAATTCGGCCGATGCCTTCGATCTCGAGCTCGATGACATCGCCAGCAGCGAGATAAGGAAAGCGGCCGGAGAGTGCGACGCCCTCCGGCGCGCCGGTGTTGATGACATCGCCCGGTTCGAGGACGGCGTACTGGGAAAGGTGCCGCAGCAACCATTCCGGATCAGGATCGCGATGGATCATATGCCGCACACCAGCGAACTCGGGCCGCGCCAGCAGCCGCGGTAGCGCGGCCGCGACCGCCGCCGGCCGGTGCAGAGGCAGCCATCCCACCACTACGGTTGGGCGCTGGGCGGCACCTGGATGATCGGACCGGTCGGCAAGGGACGGCCGCCATCACCAGCTACCTGGACTTTCACGTCCACCGTGACGCGGACTCAATGCGCCACCTCAATCCGGTAGCCACGGTAACGCACAGTCACGACGATCCGGGGATTCGACGGGTCCCGCTCGATCTTGGTGCGGAGCCTACGGATATGGACATCGACCACCCGCTCGTCGCCGAAGAAGCCTTGGTCCCAGACACGCTCCAGCAGTGTCCGCCTGGTGAGGACGTTCCCCGGAACCGCGGCCAGTTCGGATAGCAGTCGGAATTCGGTATCCGTGAGATGCAGCAGTTCACCACCGCGCCGCACGGTCGCTCGCTCTGCTGAGAAGAGGAGCGGCCGGACCGGGTCGGGTTCCAGCACAACGTCATCCGCGGCCCGGAACATCGAACCCGATGCCGATGCCGCACTCAGCCCCATCCGCTGCATGCGCCGGCGCAGGGCCCGCATACGGGCGGTGATCTCCTTCACCTGAAACGGCTTGGTCACATAGTCGTCGGCCCCCGCCTCCAGCGCCGCCACAACATCGTGACTGTCATCTCGAGCGCTGACCACGATGATCGGTACATCGAAATGGCGGCGAATTTCCCGTATACACGTGAAGCCATCCATGCCTCCCAGCATCAGGTCGACGATCATGAAATCCGGTGCACCGTGCGCAGATAGGTTCGCCAGCGCCTCTTCGGCCTCTCGCGCTTCGGCCACCTCGTACCCCTCGCCCTCCATAGCCAACCGCAGCACGCTACGGACTCGATCGTCGTCGTCGATAATCATCAGACTCGCACCCATTTGCCATACCTCATCTGCTTTGATATCCATCACGCCAAACAGCCGAGTACCCCGCGCCTCAGGCCTATTGATCAATCCGCCATTGCGCGATTTCCTGGCGGGACTTTGAAATTGATGGGAGCGTAGGTGTTGCGCTACCGCATGGCGCGTGCCTGACGAAGGCGACATCGAGCCGATCGGCCCTGTCGATGCCGATGGACGGCGATGCCGATGGAGGCGGAGAGTATAAAGAGCGAGCTTCTGCGACTGACAAGATGCTGCGGGGCGGCCATGAGGTTCTCCGGGTCGTGCTGGAGCCAATTGATTTCGCAAAGTTAGGTCACCTGATTACGCCAGTCAAGCGGTAGACGAACACTTCTCGACAAGCTAACAAGTAATTGACATTCATTGCACAATCAAGGCGCGCCGACATGCACGGGATCACACGACTAGAGCATTCTTGAATATCGCACAGGCGTGCATGCCGCGCGAGGGAGGGATCATATGTTGTGCGGGTAGGCCTCGATCCGCATCACCTCCCGCGACAGGGGGATTCGGATGCTCGACCCACGCGCAGATCCCCCGGAGCACAGCCACGTATGGCCGTCTTCGATTGATGCGAGGTCATCAGCCGAATTTACCCCCAGCAAACCGAGTGGCACATTAGCCTCACGGCTGGAATTATTCGGCCGGTTGGACGACAAGAGAGGCCGGTTCAACAACTTCCCGAAAGAACCCTGGGTGAGTCGACGATTGCCTGGAATGCGCGTTTCACGCGTGCGGAGTAGCGTGAACGCCGAGCCTCAAACCATTCCAGGCAACCGCCGACAAATCCCCCTCCAAGCCCTCCCGCCGTGTCACGGGAGGACCGCCCATCGGGGCGGCGCTCAAGGCAATCCTGTATAGCTCGTAAGGATGCCGAAGAATATTCGCATCCGGAATAGCTGCCAGGCAATCCACAAATCGGCCCTAAACATTCGCCACTCGACGACCGAAGTCAGCCGTTCGGCTGCCAAATATGGGAGCCCGGATGCCGAGCAGGGCGATGGCAAGTTCCCCGGCGAGCACGGACGGCGAACAACCGTTCGATCCCAAGGAGATCTGGAGCAGTAGTTCGACGCCGATGCCACCAGAACCGAAGGCCTCGGCGAGCCGAACACCACCGGCTGCACCCGCACGCGCTGTCACGGTCGGGACGCAATCCGGAGATCATCGAGCCGACGCAGCGATACAGCTCCGCCGGAGCGCGTGTCGTCGCTGTGACCAATGCCGAGTCTCCGGTGGCCACCGCGGCACCGTGGTCGATCGCGCTCGGGGCCAGAGCGGAAAACGCGGTACCCGCTACGAAAACCGTTACGGCACAAATGCTTGTCATGCTCGCGCTCGCGGCCGGGCTGTGGCCTGGCGAGATGACAGAACGCGATGCCGCTGAACTATTTGGGAGCATTGCCAGTTTAACTTTCCGACACCGCACCGGTCGACGCGGCGGCTCAAGCACTGGCCTCCTACGACAGGATGGCGGTGGTTGGCCGCGGGGCATGTTTCCCGGCCGTGATGGAGACGGTGCTCGAGCTTCAGGAAACCACAGGCGTCGTCGCCGCTGCCTTCTCAACCGCGGATTTCCGACACGGGCCGATTGCGATGACCGGCCCACAAGCTCCCGTCGTGCTGCTGGCGGGGTCGGGTCCCTCCGACACCCTGGCCCTGCGGCCGCTTCTCGCGGAGCGGAGTGCGCCGATCATCGTGGCCGGCAGCGCAGTGGACGCAGACATCAGCTGGCCCGCTCCTAATTGCCGCGGCGAGTGTCTGCTCGCGACGGTGCGCGGTCAGCAGCCGGCGTTGGCGTTGGCCCGAGCCCGCGGGATTGATCCTGATCACCCCGCGGGATTGAACAAGGTCACCTTGACCCATTGAGAGGACGAAAGGGCCGGTGCCGTGGGCTCTTCCACGGCACCGGCCCTTCGGCCGTCGCTACTGCGATCTCACGGAATCCGCCAGCGCTGGGCCGCACTGTTGTTGCAGTCGGCGATTTGCAGTACGGATCCAGGCTCAACACTCGAATCCGGATCATCCAGACAGCGGCCGGACTCTGGATTCTTCAACGAACCGTTCGGCTGCGGCTGCCACTGTTGAGCAGCGGAGGATCCACAACTGGACAGCTCGACCTTGGTCTCCCCGCTGGCGACCTGGATACATTTGTCCAGCACACGCACCGTGCCGTCCGCTGGAACGCTGACTACCTGGGCTGCCTGACCATTGCACTGCCCCAACTGTATTGGCGTGCCGTCCGTGTTCGATCCGTCCTTGGCCTCGACGCACCTGTTGGCGGCTACACCCGCGACCATCTCACCAGCGGGAACCGATCCCGTGACCTCGAACGTGGCGCTCAGCGGCAGATTGCGGGATGAGTTCCCGACTGAGACCTGGTAGGTCCCACCCGGCGTAATCCACCCGTTCGAGGCGGTACTCCAGCTGGCCAGGTCTGCCGAGGACAGGGTGAAGTTGACCGTCTCGGATTGTCCCGGTTGCAGGTTTACCCGCTCGAAGCCGCGCAGCCGCCTCGGTGGTTCGCCCGCTGCACTCGGTGAACCGAGATACACCTGTGCCACATCGGCTCCGTCGCGGGAACCGGTGTTGGTGACGGTGGCACTCACGGTGACCTTTCCGTCGCCGTCCGGTCCGGAAACGGTCAGGTTCGAGTACTCGAACTCGGTGTAGGACAGACCGAATCCGAACGGGAACAGCGGATCCTTGTTCTGGGCGTCATACCATCGGTAACCGACCTGGCTGCCCTCGGAATACTGCACCACGTCGGCTTCTCCGGGCCACTGTATGCCGGTGGTGGTGGGACCGTCGGACAGGCTCACCGGGAAGGTGACCGGCAGTTTCGCGGACGGATTGACATCGCCGAACAGCAGCGAGGCGATGGCATTACCGTATTCCTGGCCCGGATAGAACGCTTCGAACACCCCGGCAACGTCGTTCAGCCAGGGCATCGTGATCCCCGACCCGGTGTTGAGCACCACGATCGTCCTCGGATTGGCGGCTGCCACTGCCGAAATGAGCTTGTTGTCATTGTCGGAGAGTCCGATCGTTTTCAGATCGCCGCCCATACCACCGGCAGCATCGAACTCGCCCTCATAGATGCCGGCGAACACCACCGCCACATCGGAGTTCCGTGCGGCGTCGACCGCTTGCTGCAACGGTTCCGCGGTACCGGGCGGCTGCCAGCCGAGTATGGCGGTGTTCGGCTCTTCTTCCTTGCCTTGGCTGTAATCGACCTCCAGCGAAACCTTTTGTCCTGCCGTCAGTTCCACCGTCCCGGTCTGAGTTTCGTCTGGTCTGGACGTCCACCGATCGATGACCGTGTTTCCGTCGATGACCAGCCTGCTGGCGGAATCACTGGACAGCGAGAACGTGTACGAGCCGTCGCTCGGCGCAGTCAGGGTTCCAGTCCATTTGGCGGACCATTCTATGCCTTTGACGCCGGGCGCCGGAGGCTCGCCGTTGAGCATGAAGTCGATGACGCTATCGGTCCGTGTCACGACGGGATCACCCGACATGTCCTGGTTCGAGTAGAACTGCGCCGTGAGCCCCTTCTCGCCGCCCGCCGCAGTCAATACCTCGGCCGGCACGTCGGGCAATGCGCCGCTGTTTCGCGGGCCGAACACATGCTGGACCGTCTTGCCCGATCCCGCACGGTTGGCGATCCCATCGGCGGGGGTTACCACGTATGGCGGGATGACCTGCGCACTTCCGCCGCCACGGGACAAGGTTTGCGGTCCCGCGTTCTCCCCGATCACCGCGATCGAATTCGTGTCCGGGTTCAACGGCAGCACGCCGGTGTTCTTCAACAGCACTGTGCCCTGCTCGGCACCTTGCCGCGCAGTGGCCGCGTGCTCAGGATTGGTCACGTTCGCGGTAGGTGATCCTGAGGGTTCCTTGTCGAACAGACCGAAGGCGAACATTTCTCGCAAGATCCGGTGCACCATGCCGTCGAGGCGCTCCTTGGACACCTCGCCCGAGTCGATGGCTGCGCGCAGCGCGTCCCCGAAATACACGGGCTTGGGCATCTCGATGTCCAAGCCATGGTTCGCGGAGTTGACGGTGGAGTGGGTGCTTTCCCAATCCGAGGTGACGAAGCCTTTGAAACCGAACTGGTTATGCAGGACCGTCTCGAGAAGGTATTTGTGCGAGCAGGTCCAGTCGGTCTCGAACGCCGGAACTGTTGTGGCGACGCGGCCGTAGGTGCACATAGCCGACGCGACATGGGCATCGACCGCATCCTGGAATTGCGGCAGATAGAGCTCCTGCAGCGTGCGAGTATCCACCACCGCAGTGTCCTTTTCGGTATTGCGATTGGTTTCCTGGTTGTATGCCGCTATATGCTTCACCTGGGCCATTACCCCTTGGGATTGGACGGCAGTGATATCGGCCGCGCCGAGTTTTCCAGCCAGGTACGGGTCCTCTCCCAGTGACTCGAACGCCCTGCCCCAGCGCGGATCCCGCACGATGTTCACCGTCGGACCCAGCGACACATTCGCCCCCTTGCCCGCGACCTCCTTGCCGATCACAGTCCCGTACTGTGTTATCAGATTCCGATCCCAGCTCGCGGCCAAGTTCACGGGTGCGGGCAGCTGAGTCACCCCGAACGACGAGTTGCCGACTCCCCCGGGTCCGTCGAGCATGTGCAGCGCCGGAATACACAGCGCCGGAATCGCGGGGAGGCTACCGGTGTAGTTGACCCTCGAACCGACCACCATTTTGAGTTCATCGGACAGGCTCATCGCGGCCACAACCTGATCGGCTCTCTCGTCCGCCGACGCGGACGAACCAACCCACGGACAAGCCGGGGCGGCCGCGACATCCGCAGCCGGCAATCCGACAAGAATTGATAGTCCGGGTAGGACACTGGCTGCGAGGCATAGAAAACGTATTCGCATAATAGACACCTCTGTGAGACACGGCGCATGTCCGTGCATATGGGTCGAACCACGTTCTAGGCATCGTCGGTCGAAAATGAGTTTGCTGAACGCGACCACGTCCAGTCGCAATGGTTCCACAGCTGGTGAGATCTGCCGAATAAATTGGAACGCGATAGCGCGACCGAAATGGTCTACCTATTCTAAAGGTCTACGAAGGCTTCATGGCCCGCCCTCGGGCAGTTGCGGGCCAGCAACAACTGGCATCGCATCGCACGCGAATGGCTGTATGGAGAGGCTCCGGTGACCGAGATCGGCCGGGTC
>NZ_JBSGBY010000222.1:0-12158 GCF_053601505.1 Nocardia sp. NPDC004722 | reverse complement strand
AACAGACCTGCTACTACGCGCATGTCATCGACGAGGATCTGCCGCTGGCGGTGGACCTGGTCTCGGACGTGGTGCTCAACGGCATGTGCCGGTCCGAGGACGTGTCGGTGGAACGTCAGGTGGTGCTGGAGGAGATCTCCATGCGCGACGACGATCCCGAGGACATGGTCGGCGACGCCTTCCTGACCGCGCTGTTCGGTGATCATCCGATCGGGCGGCCGGTGATCGGCAGCGTCGAGACCATCGAGGACATGCAGGCGGGGCAGCTGCGCTCGTTCCATCTGCGCCGCTACCGGCCCGACCGGATGGTGGTCGCGGTCGCGGGCAATATCGAGCACGAGCACGTGGTCGAGCTGGTGTACCGCGCGTTCGCGCATCGGCTCGAACCGGGACTGGAACCCGCGCCCCGGCGCGAGGGCAAGTTCCGCCCGCGCGGCAATCCGGAACTGCTGCGCATCCAGCGCGACAGCGAGCAGGCGCACCTGGTGTTCGGCACCCGCGCCTTCGGGCGGCACGAGGGTGAGAAGCGCTGGCCGCTGTCGGTGCTCAACACCGTGCTCGGCGGTGGGCTGAGTTCGCGGCTGTTCCAGCGCATTCGAGAGGAGCGTGGCCTGGCGTACTCGGTGTACTCCAGTGTCGACACCTTCGCCGATACCGGCGCGTTCTCGGTGTACATCGGCTGCCAGCCCGAAAACCTGGGCCACGTCGCGACTTTGGCGCGCGGGGTGCTCGAGGAGGTCGCGGCCGACGGCATCACCGACGCCGAATGCGCGCGCGCCAAGGGTTCGCTGCGCGGCGGGCTGGTGCTCGGGCTCGAGGATTCCGGCTCCCGGATGAACCGGATCGGGCGCTCGGAATTGAGCTACGGCAATCACCGCAGTGTCTCCGAAACCCTCGCGCGCATAGACGAAGTCACCACCGAGGAGGTCTCCCGCGTCGCGGCGACCCTGCTCGGGCGGCCGTTCGGGGTGGCGGTGGCCGGTCCGTACCGGCGCACCCGTGACCTGCCCGCGGCGGTGCGCCGCCTGGTGCCCTGACGGGTACTGCCTGGTGCCCTGAAGGTTCTGCCGGGTTCCCTGAAAGTACTGGCCGAGTGGCCGTCTCGCCGACTGAGACGGCTACTCGACAGTAGGCCCGTACACCGTGTGAGGTATGCCGGTTTGTGGCTATGATCTCCTCGCTGGATGGGAGGGGCTTGTGCTCAGACCGGGTGAGATCTTCGCCGGGTACGTGATTCAACGAGAGCTGGGTCGTGGCGGGATGGGCGCCGTGTACCTGGCCCGCCACCCGCGCCTGCCCCGCTGGATCGCGTTGAAGCTGCTGAACGCGGAATTCCACGGGGACAGCGAGACGCACGCCCGCTTCGAACGCGAGGCGGACCTGGCGGCGCGGCTGAATCACCCCAACGTGGTCACCGTGTACGACCGCGGCGTCGAGGACGGGCGATTGTGGATCGCCATGCAGTACGTCGACGGCGTCGAGGCCGAATCGGTGCGCGACATGACACCCGAGCAGGCCGTCGCGATCGTCGTCGCCACCGCCGCCGCCCTCGACTACGCGCACCGCGTCGGGGTGCTGCATCGAGATGTGAAGCCCGCCAACATCATGCTGGCCACCGAGACCCGCGAACAGCAGGCCGGAGTGCTGCTCACCGACTTCGGCATCGCGCGACTACAGGAGGACACCGGACGGCTCACCGGGTCGGGCTCGGTGATGGCGACCCTGGCCTACGCCTCGCCCGAACAACTCCAGAGCCAGCCCGTCGATCACCGCTCGGACCAGTATTCGCTGGCCTGCACACTGTTTCGGCTGCTGACCGGGTTACCGCTGTTCCGTGCCACCGACCTCGGGGCCATCGTCAAGTCGCACCTCTACGACAGTCCACCACCGGTGGGCAGCTACCGCCCGGGTCTGCCCGCCTCCCTGGATCCGGTGCTGGCGCGGGCGCTGGCCAAGAATCCGGACGACCGCTATCCGTCGTGCTCGGAGTTCGCGGCGGCCGCGCAACGCGCGCTGACGCTGGGCGACCCGGTGGGCTCGGCCACCATCTCCATCCGGGACCGGGCTCCGGAAATGCCTGCGCGCCAGGCGAACCCGGCTCCGGCAGGTCGGCGACGGAAGGCGGACGCTGTCCCGGCGCGGCCCGAAGCCCGGCTCTCGCCGCCGCCTGCGCGGGCGTCGCAGTCCGGGCCCCATGCGCGGCGTCGGGCGGCCGAGTCGGCGGTGGCGCTGCGTTCGGGACGTCTCACCGACATTCCGGCGCTGATGGGACCCGCCACCGACCGACATCCGAGAATCCCGCTCGCCGAGGCGAAAGCGCCACGCTCACCGCGAAAGTGGCTGGTGGGCCTGCGCATGGTGGTGCTCCTCGGCGTCTGCCTCGCGGTCGCGTTGGGGCTGGCCGTGTTTCTGGTGACGCCGGACGGCAATTCGGCCAAGCCGAAGGCTCCGGCACCCGAGATCGCCGAGATCAGTGCGGCTTTCCCGGGTCTGGTCCCGGCCAAGCCCGAACTCGGTTCGGGGTATGCCGCCGCGAGTTGCCGCGTCGTGGACCACGACACCAAGGATTTCCTGCCGCCGTGGGCCTTCGAGGGCTGGGCGGCCGCCTGGGACTGCCAATACTCGGCCGACCACGAGGTTCGCCAGTACGTTCTGTTCGCCTACAGTTCGGGGGCGGCGGCCCGCTCGGTGGCCAACCGAATCCACCCTGCGGGCAGCACCTTCGAGAACCTGACCTTCGACGAGAAGTGCGGCGGCAAGTCGTACACCAACCTCCGCTTCGATTCCTTCCCCGAAGTCCCCTCCGCGGCCTTCGCCACCACGTTCTTCGATGACCCCAAGCGTGAGAAGTTCCTCCTGTACACCCGGGGCACGCCCAACACCCCCAGCGCCATCGTCGACTGGTGGAAATCGCTGCCGCTGACCCGGTAGTGACATCCGCCGCACCCTGCTGTATCCAGTACGACCGTACTGTTAGATTCGATCGCAGGGGACGCGGAAGGGAGTGTCATGTCGAATCGGTATGCGCGGATTGCCTTCTCGGAGGCGGCGCAGCAGCGGCAGAAGGTCGCCGGGAGCTACCGGGACTACGGCGCCCAACTCGAGCGCGGCCGGGACGAGCCGCAGCCACTGGGCTTGCGTGAGCAGGGTTTCATTCGCGCCGCCGATTCCTTCTTCCTCGGCACCGCCACCCCCGACGGCTGGCCCTACATTCAACATCGCGGCGGCCCAACGGGTTTCGTGCAGGTCCTCGACGACCACACCCTGGCCTTCGCCGACCTCACCGGCAACGCCCAATACGTCACCGTCGGCAACCTCACCACCAATGACCGTGTAGCCCTCTTCTTCATCGACTACCCCCTGCGTGAACGCCTGAAGGTCTACGGCCGCGCCCGCATGGTCGAACGCGCCGACGATCCGGATCTGATCGATCGGATCGCCACCGCCTACAACGGCGCGATCCAGAAGATCGCCGAACGCGCGATCGTCATCACCGTCGAAGCCTTCAACTGGAACTGCGTCAAATACATTCGCCCCCGCTTCACCAAGGCCCGCCTCGACGAGGCCATCGCCCTCGAACGCCGCACCGCCGCCGTCGAACAGGCGCGCCTGACCGCCGAGATCGAGGAGCTGCGTCGTGAAAACGACGCGCTGCGTGAACGGTTACCCGGCGGCCTGGTTCGCGGCGGTGAGGACGGCGTCGAGCAGGCCGGGCAGGGCGTCGTCGAGATCCTCGGTGCGTAGTCGCAGGTGGGTGTTGCCGTCGATGGTCACCTTTTCGGTGACTCCGGCCTCGCGCAGGATCTTGAAGTGGTGGGCGGCGGTCGATTTGCTGATGCCCTCGTAGGTCAGTCCGCACCGCATCGGCGTGCCGGCGTTGGCGAGGCGGCGGACCACCTCCAGCCGGATCGGGTCCTGTAGTGCGCCCAGCACCGCGGGCAGCGAGGCGACCGCGGGCGTCGCATCGGTGTCGGGCATGAAATACCTCACTCCGGAGACGGGTTTGATAATCATCGAACCTGTCGTAGAGTCGGGTTCGATACAAATCAAACTTACCTGATGGAGGCTTCGATGGCATCGGCAACGGCAGTTGCGACTCGAGCCGAACAGGGCAGTCAGACCTGGGCTTACGCACTCATTCTCGCGGCCTGTGGCGTGGCTCTCGGAGTGTCGGGCGCGCCCGCCCCGCTGTACGGGATCTATCAGCAGAGCTGGCACTTCTCGCCGCTCACCACCACTTTTGTTTTCGCCACCTACGCCGTCGCGGCGTTGGGGGCGGTCCTGGTGTCCGGTCGCATCTCCGATGTGGTGGGGCGCAAGCCGGTGCTGCTGGGCGCGTTCGGGCTGATGATCGTCGGGCTAGTGGTGTTCCTGTTCGCCGACAATGTGGCCATGCTGCTGCTGGCGCGGGCGATCCACGGGGCGGCGGTCGGCGCGATCGTGGTGTCGGGGGCGGCGGCGCTGCTGGATCTGCGACCGCAGCACGGGGCGCGGTCGGGGCAGCTGTCCGGGGTCGCGTTCAACGTCGGTATGGCCGTGGCGATTCTGGGGTCGGCGGTGCTCGCGCAGTACGCGCCGCATCCGCTGCGGACGCCGTATGTGGTGATCACCGTGGTCTGCGTGCTCATCGCGGCGGGCGTGCTGGCGTTGCGCGAGCCGCACGGGGCGCGCCAGAAGCAGCGCATCACCATTGCGAAACCGGCTGTGCCGCAGGAGATTCGCGGGGACTTCTGGTTCTCGGCGCTGGGCGTGATGGCGGCCTGGTCGGTGCTGGGGGTGCTGCTGTCGCTGTATCCGTCGCTGGCCTCGGCGAAGACGGGTATTCACAATCTGGTCTTCGGCGGAGCGGTGGTGGCCTCCACGGCCACCGCGGGCGCTCTCGCACAGGCCGTGGCGGGCGGGATCACGGCCCGGCGGGCGGCCATCGCCGGTGATGTCGGCATGGCGATCGCGCTGGTGGTCACGATTCCGGCGCTGAACACCGGCAACTGGGTGCTGGTGCTGCTGGCCGGATTCGCGCTCGGCGGGACCTTCGGGCTCGGCTTCGGCGGGTCGCTGCGGCACCTGTCGAACGTGGTGCCGCAGCACCGGCGTGGCGAGACCATGTCGGCGTACTACCTGCTGGCCTACTCGGCCATGGCCATTCCGACGGTCATCGCGGGATGGGCGGCCACCACCTGGGGGCTGAGCACGGTGTTCCCGTGGTTCGTCATCGTGGTGGCGCTGGCCTGCCTGGGTGCGGCCGGAATGGGGCTGCGGCGCAACGCCGAGACCGTCGCGCCGGTGGAGGCCGCCGTGCCCGCCGAGGTTGGGTGATTTCTCCCCGATAGCCCGATTCGCGTCCGCCCCGTGACCACCCGTCACGGGGCGGACGCGGCATTTCCGGCGAAACGGATTGGCGGGACATCGTTTTCGGGGGTGCGAAGTCGCGAACGAAACCTCGCAACCGATGCGTGACCGGCCCGGAATCGCTATTCTTCGGCTATGTCGCGGTGGAGGTTCGGTGGGGTGGTGAGCCGGACGTTTCATCGGTCGGGTCAGACGGTGTCGATGCTGGTGGCGGTGCTGGGCGGGCTCGCCGTCGGCGGCCTCGGCTGGTGGTGGTCGGGCAAGGTGCCCCCGGCCGTCGCCGCGGGTGTGGCTGCGGCGTGCGTGCTGCTGGTGCTCTACCGCTGGCGTCGCGATGCCGAGCGCGCCCGCTTCGCCGAGGTGTTCGCCGCCGCCGCACGGCAATTGGGCGATCCCGATGTGGCGGTGCGGATCGCGGGCGTCTACGCCATGGCCGGGGTGGCCGACGATTTCGCGGTGCGCTGGCGGCGTCAGCAGTGCGTGGACGTGCTGTGCGGGTACCTGCGGCTGCCGTACGCGCCGGAGGAGGGCGCCAGCCATCTGGTGTCCAAGTCGCAGCGCATCGAGGATCACGGCACCGCCGTCGAGCGGGTCTACACCTACCGGCAGAACGACCGGCAGGTCCGCGACACGATCGTGCGGGTGATCACCCAGCGCCTCCGGCCCTCGGCCGAAATATCCTGGTCGGCTTGTGATTTCGACTTCTCCGACGCGGTGTTCGAGGACGCCGACTTCCGGGGCGCGGTCTTCGCGGGCCGCACCACCAGCTTCACCAACGCCATGTTCCTCAGCGGCCGCACGGCCAGCTTCGAGCAGGTGCGTTTCCTGGGCAAGCGGGTCACCTTCCGCGGGGCAATCTTCCGCAGCGCCGCCGTCTTCGAGCGGGCGGTCTTCGCCCACAGCCGGGTGTCTCGGGCCGAGCGGCGCGCTACCGGCGCGATATTCACCGAGGCCACCTTCGGCGGCGGGGTGAACTTCGACGGTGCGCAATTCCGGGGTGCGCGAACGGTATTCGATCGCGCCACCTTCGCCGGGGAGCGCAGCAGCTTCGCCAACGCGGGCTTCGCCGCCGGCCTGACCTCCTTCGAGCGCACGGTCTTCGATGGCGACCGGGTCACCTTCACCGGCGCCGAATTCACCGGCGCCCGCGCGAGTTTCGCCGATTCCCGCTTCTACACCGAATCCAGCTCCTTCGACTGCGCCCAGCTCGGCGCGCAGGTCCGCTGGCGCACCGGGCGCACCCAGGAGGTCTCCTTCGCCCGCGCCGAGTACCACGGGCGGGTGTCGTTCGCCGACGCCACCTTCTCCGGTCGGCTGGTCACCTTCGCCGGTGGCGACTTCTTCGGCGACATCTCCTTCCGCCGTGTCGGTTTCGATGCCCGCGCCATCGACTTCGAGGGTCCGAAGGCGTGGGTGGGCGTGCACTTCGACTGGGACGGCAGCCCGAATACGAAACCGGCCAACATCACGCCGACGCCGTGGCCGCCGGCCCTGGCGGAATCCGCCAAGGAACCGGCGGCCTGACGAGCGGAATTACGCGGGCATTTCCGGCTTCAGCAGCGCGAAGACCGCGCCCGCCGGATCGCCGAGGACGGCGAACCGGCCGACCGTCGGAATGTCCATGGGCGGCACCACGACCGAGCCGCCCGCGGCGGTCGCCGACGCCACCTGCGCGTCGACATCCTCGGAGCCGAAGTAGGCCAGCCAGTGCGGCGGCTCGTTCTCGCCCTGCAACGGCGCGATGCCACCGAAGCCGGTGTCGTCGGGTGCGCTGTCACCGGTGGCCAGCACGGTGTACGGCATCCCCGGCATATCCATCTGCGTGGTCCGCCAATCGAACACGGTCCGATAGAACGCCGCGGCGGCGGCCGGATCCGAGACGTGCAGCTCCACCCACGCCAGCGCGCCGGGCAGGCTGGCGAGTTCGAAGCCGGGGAAGGCCAGCGGCTGCCAGATCGCGAACTTCGCGCCCAGCGGACCGGTCAGATTGGCCATGCGACCGACGCCCATCACGTCGAAGGGTTCGTTGCGGACGGTGGCCCCGGCCTGTTCGGCGGCCTTGGTGGTGGCGTCGGCGTCGGGGGTCTGGAAGTACACCGTCCAGGACGAGGCGGCGCCCGCCTCGGTGAGCGGGCCGATGCCCGCGACGGTCTTGCCGTCGAGCTGGAAGAACCCGTAACCACCGGCGTCGGGTCCGGCGGATTGGAACTCCCAGCCGAGCACGGCGCCGTAGAAGGCCGTCGCCGCGTCCAGGTCGGGGCTGCCGAGGTCGAGCCAGTTGGGTGAACCGGGAACGAATTCGGTTGTGAGCACTGGAATTCCTTAGTTTTCGGGATTGGTCGCCGGGAATGCCCCGGCGGGGTTCAGCATTCCACCGCGGGCCCGGCCGGGCCGCCGGATTGGCTGGTTGTTCTCCCGTGCGATAGCTTGCAGTCGATCGAGGCAGGGGTTTTGCGGAGGGGTTTGCGGCGTGTGGTTCGTGGTGGGGACAGCGGTGGTGTTGCTATCGGTGGCGGCCGCTCTCGCCGCGCGGGCCATCACCCGCCAGGGCCGGGCGCGAGTGGATCCCGCCGTGCCCGGGGTGGGCGTCCGTGCGCGCGCACTGATTTCGGGTCTGGCGGTCAGCGGCTGGGTGCTGATGTTCGCCGCGGTGGCCTCGAATCTGCCGTTCCTGCACCACGACACCATCGCGGGGAGCGCGATCGCCGCCCCGCCGGAGCTGGTGCGCGCGGGCCAGCCCAGCACCGTCGCCGACAAGCCGCAGGCCCCGGACCCGATGGCCGCGCTGAAGGTCGGCGACTGTGTCGAAGTGCCGATCGAGCAGGCCCGCACCGCCTCCGGTGACCCCACCTGGCGGGCGGGTACACCGGAGCCGTCGGACTGCGGTTCGGTGGACGCGAATTACCGGGTGCTGCAGATCGGTCCGGGTCCGTGCACCGATCCGCTCTACACCCTGGAGTCGGCCCCGCACGACAAGTCCGGCAAGGTGCGCTATCACCTGTGCCTGACCTTCGACTGGCGTGCCGGGGTCTGCTACGACACCACCAATATGGATGTCCCGTCCAAGGTCGACTGCGCGACCACCGGCGAGCACATCGTGCAGGCGACCGCGGTGTTCGCGAACTCCACCTCGGGTGCGGGCTGTCCCCGCGACCATCGCGGCGCGGTGTGGGTGGTGTGGAACAAGCTCCAGCTCACCGTCTGTTTCCGCGGCAGCGACAATCCGGGGAAGTGACCGCTAGACGCGGTGGCCGACCGTGATCACGTCCGGGATCAGCCAGGACGGCAGCGGGCGGGCGATCTTGCGCTGGTCGACGACCTCGAAACCGGCGTCCTCCAACAGTTTCCGGGTCTCCCGAGGGGACGGCGCGTGCGCCGGGAACAGCGGGCTGCGGGTGAGCCGCTGAATCGGGCGGGAGGTGGGGCCGTCCGGGTGCATGGTCGCGATGGCGACCAGGCCGCCGGGCGCCAGCACCCGATGGAATTCGCGCAGCGCGACCGGATGATCGAAGAAGTGGAAGGCGCTGGTGGAGACCACCGCGTCCAGATCGCCGGGGGCGAAGGGCAGATGTTCGGCGGCGGCCTGCCGCCACTTCACCTCGGTGGAGCGGTTGCGGGCCTGGGCCAGCATGCCGGGGGAGGCGTCCACGCCGAAGACCGCGTCGGGACGCAGCTCCCGCTGAATGCGGGAGGTGAGAATGCCGGTGCCGCAACCGATGTCGGCGATGCGGCGGGATTTCGCCCGGCGCAGCTCCGCCAGCACCTGATCCTGCGGCGGGCGGTAGACGACCTGTTGCAGGGCGGCGGTGTCGTAGGCGCGGGCGACGTTTCCGAAGAACTGTGTCACCACGTGGTTGAAGGCGCGATTGCCGGTGGTCAGCGATGTGCTCATGGGTGCTCCTGTCCGGTACCCATGGAATCAGATATCAAGCTGTCTGGGAAGGTTCGCCGGTGGGGGTCGCGGTCGCCGGTGTAGCGTCGGGCCCATGAGGATTCGTGGTGCCGTTCTGGAGAGCATCGGTGCGCCGACGCCGTTCGCCGAGTCGAAGCCGCTCACCATTTCCGAACTCGACCTGGGCGAACCGGGGCCCGGCGAGCTGCTGGTGCGGATCGAGGCGGCGGGGCTGTGCCATTCGGATCTGTCCGTGGTCGACGGCAATCGGGTGCGCCCGGTGCCGATGCTGCTGGGGCACGAGGCGTCCGGGCGCGTCGAGGCGGTCGGGCCGGGCGACAGCGACCTCGCGGTCGGGCAGCGCGTGGTCATGACCTTCCTGCCGCGCTGCGGCGCGTGCGCGGGCTGCGCCACCGACGGCCGCACCCCGTGCGAGCCCGGCAGCCTGGCCAACAATGCGGGCGAATTGCTCGCCGGCGGTAGGCGATTGCTGCGCGACGGCGCGGAAGTCCATCACCACCTGGGTGTTTCGGCCTTCGCCACGCATGCGGTGGTGGATCGCCGCTCGGTGGTGCCGGTCGACGACGACGTGCCGCCGGAGGTGGCCGCCGTCCTCGGCTGCGCCGTCCTCACCGGCGGTGGGGCACTGCTGAATTCGGCGAAGCCCGGTCCCGCAGACCGCATCATGGTGGTCGGCCTCGGCGGGGTCGGCATGGCCGCCGTGCTGGTGGCCGCGGCCCTGCGCGCCGGGACCGGCCGCGAGGTCATCGCGGTGGACACCGTCCCTGAAAAGCTCAAGATCGCCATGGATCTGGGTGCGACCGCCGCCTACACGCCGCAGGAGGTCGCGGCCGAGAACATCCAGGCCGAGGCCGTCATCGAAGCGGCGGGCAATATCCGCGCCTTCGAAACCGCCGTCGCCGCAACCGCTCCCGGCGGAGTCACCGTCACCGTCGGCCTGCCCGCCCCCGACGCCCGCGCCAGCATCTCCCCCCTGGGCCTGGTGGCCCAGGGCCGCGCGATCGTCGGCAGCTACCTCGGCTCCGCCGTCCCCTCCCGCGACATCCCCGAATTCGTGCGCATGTGGCGCGAGGGCAAACTCCCCGTCGAACGCCTCGTCTCCTCCCACATCCGCCTAGAGGACATCAACCAGGCCATGGACGAACTAGCCTCCGGCCACGCCCTGCGTCAGATCATCACGTTCGACTGAGACCCGCCACTCCGGACCGTTCGAGAAACGAGATCGCTTCCGCGGGAAACAGTTCCCGCGGCAGCACCCGGAGCGCGAAGCCGCCGGACAGGGCGACGGTGTGCTCCCGCAGCCGGATTCGCCGGATCCCCGCGAACGGGTAGGCCACCGACTCGGTCGCCGTGGTCAGTTCCAGGCCGTCGCTCACATACCGGAGTTGCAGTACCGCACCGGTATTCGCGAATCGGGAGACCCGCAGTGTGCCGTTGCGCGCCGCCATGACCGACAGCACCGCCAGGACCACCACGATCCCGGCGTAGATCGCGGCGGTGGTGACCACGACGGCGAACGGACTCGTCCAGGTGAGATAGCTGCCCGGCGATGCGGTGTCCGCGATCAGATAGCGGACGAACCGGTACCCGGTGATCACGGCGGTGACGCCCGCGGCGAGCAGCCACACCTCGGGTCCGCGCCAGCGCAGCGCGAGCTCGTCGCGGGTGATCCGCGCCGCCGTGTGCGGACCGGCCGTATACCGGACCACCATCGCCCCCTCCTCATCCCTTCGGATCGAGGTCTGCCCAGTATCCATCCGGCCTCCCCAGCGCAGTTACGCCGGAACCCTACGCTCGAAACGGTTTTCGTGTCATCGAAGGGTCACAAGGGCGCGGGCCACCCGGAGTTCCGGGATGCCGATGGCCTTGGCCGCCAGCAGGAACACGAGGGTGCCGGAGGTGAATCCGGCTGCGAGAGTGGTGATTTGGGCGGTTGTGGGGGCGGTGATGGTCGTGGTGGTGAGGAAGACGGTGGCCAGGGTGGTGGCTCCGGCCAGTACGGTGGCTTGTGCGACCCGATGGGCGCTGGCCGCGACGATGCCGAATCCGAGTGGGCCGTGGCGGTGGCGCAGTAGTAGATGCCCGGTCACGGCTCCGGTGACGTAGGCGAAAGAGCTTGCGACGCCGAGCATCACGACGACCACGGGGCCGGTGCACAGTGTCGCGGTGAGGGTCACGATGGCGACCTTCGTGACGACCATGACCAGATTGATCAGGGTCGGGGTGCGGGTGTCGCGATAGGCGTAGAACACTCGCATCTGCAGCATGACCAGCGCGAACGGGGCCAGGCCGAAGGCTGAGCAGGCGATCGCGAGACCGATGAGGCGGGCGGCCTGCGGGTCGACGCGGCCGGTGAACACCAGGGTGGCGAAGGTGGGACCGAGCAGGCTCATGGCCATGCTGATCGGGATGAGCGCCGTGAACAGATACCGCGCGCCCCGCGACAGATCGGCGAGCACCGCGCGATGGTCGTGCCCGGCCGCCGCGCGCGAGATGCGCGGCATGAGCACCGTCAGGACCGAAGCGGCCAGAATGCCGTACGGGACCTGGAACAGCAGCTCGGCGTAGTTGTTGACCGACACTCCGTCGTGGTCGAAGGCGACGCGCATGGTGACCGCGACGCTGACCTGACTGATCGCCGCGTACACCAGCAGCCAGCCCACGATCGGCACGCCCACCCGGACCGGGCGCAGCGTGTAGGGCAGCGGTCGCGCCCGCCAGCTCCAGCGGAACCCGCTGTGCCGCAGCGCCGCGACCACCCACGCGGCCTGTCCGGCGATCCCGGCGGTAGTGCCGAGACCGAGGGTCAGCACCTGGGCGGTGGTCATGGTGCCGGGTGTCAGCGTGACCGGGCCGGGCAGCAGCGCGAACACCCCGCAGGTGCCCAGCACGATCG
>NZ_JBSGBY010000221.1:0-12165 GCF_053601505.1 Nocardia sp. NPDC004722 | reverse complement strand
CCAGCATCGTCTTGGTTGACGCCCACCACCCTGAACTCGCGGTCGGAGTTGCGCGAGCGGCCAACCGGGTCGGAGTACCAGTAGTTCTCGACGCCGGCCGCTGGAGGGAAGCGCACAAGGCACTCCTTCCTATGGTTGATACCGCGATCCTCTCCACTGCCTTCCAGCCCCCGGACCTGGGAGATGAGGCAGTCGAGAATGTCATTGACTACGTCCACTCGATCGGCCCGCAGAGGGTAGCGGTCACACATGGGGCAGGACCGATCCGTTACTCGTGCGCCACGGACTCAGGGCAGATCGAGGTGCAGTCCGTAAATGCCATCGATACCCTTGGCGCCGGCGACATCCTGCATGGTGCGTTCTGCTACTACGCGAGCCGGGGACAGGAGTTCACCGAATCCCTCAGTAACGCAGCAGAAATCGCAACTCTGTCCTGCCAGCACTTCGGAACTCGGCGCTGGCGAGACTTCCTCACACCGGCTCTTCAGCAAGGTACTGGCCGTCATGGGTCATGAGGACAAGATCTGCCATCTTCCTTCCCTCGGCGATCAAACGAAGGTTGGGAAGATCGCTTTCGGCGATCTTCCGCCGCGCTTCCTCCGGCGTTCTGCCACTACGCAGATGACGTTCGTAGAGCCGCTCCTCAGCTACTTCTGACTCGATATCGATGTACCAGGCTTCATCCAGCAGACCTCGTACGTCTGCCCAGCCAGGCCAGTCGAGCAGTAAGTAGTTCCCTTCGACAATCACGATCTTGTCCTGATCGCTGATAGGTGTTCCGGGTACCGGATCGTGCAGTTTGCGATCATATTCCGGCCATCGCACGACTGGCTCAGTGGCGCTCGCTCGGAGCGCCCGCAGGCATTCGAGAAACGAGGCCACGTCGAAGGTATGCGGCTGCCCCTTCTCAAGCAGCCAGCCTTCCTCTGTCAGTTTGCTGTTGGGGAGATGGAATCCGTCCATCGGTGCGACCCGCGCAACCTCTGCAGACTCATGTTCGTTGATCACGTCCCGGAGTTCGCCTGCCAGGGTCGACTTACCAGCGGCGGGCGGACCGGCAATGCCGACGATGCATCGAGCCGATCCGGCCCGCGATGCTCGGTCAACGATCCTGTCCGCCAGCTGGTCCAGTGAAATCAGACCCAAGGTCATACGTCCGCCCCCTCAACCGCTTACTCGTTGACGATGAACGAGTCGACTACCCTTTCGGCTTCGGCGCGGAGGCCGGAGTCGAGTATCTCCGATCGATACGCAGACCAGTCTGCCAGCTTCGGCAGATCACGCTCGGCTCCTCGAACGATCATCCTGTCGCGAATCACTTTGGGATCAACCGACATCCATACCGTTCGTACATCGATCACATGATCCGATTTCGCCCGAAGGTAGTCGGACAAGGTCAGACCGGCTTGGAAAGCCGAGCCGACGTATTCCAGAAAGGGAGCATCGAGGACAACGACATGATGCCGCCCGACCATGAGCGCGTTCGCTACCAACGCATCGTAGATGTAGGGACCGACCACACGGCGATAGGTCGGGCTGTCTCGGTCATGCGGGTTCCCCGTCAACTCGGTCATGACGGACTCTTCGAGTTTGGGGGCAAATCTGTCCTTGTCGAAGACGATCGCGCCGAGCAGGTCGGCAAGGAAACGAGTCGCCGTCGTCTTGCCTGATGCAGGAAACCCGCACACAACAACGACTCCGACTGTGAGCCCCTCAACCGCGCAGCGAAGCGCAGCCTGTGTGGCGGTAGAGAACTGCCGTTCGTCGGGTCTCGTCAACTCAGCCACTGCCGTCCCTTCGCCGTAAGCATCATGATCATCTACGTCGCCGACGGCAATACTTCCAAATGGAAGCAAAAACCACATGCGGAACAGCTCAATTCGCTGGCCATCCAACCAGCAACGCAGACTACGGGTTTGAGGCCGATGCCCCTACGTGAGGCTACCTTGGGACAATCTCGACTGTCCTGTGGTCGAACTGCTGTCGCCCTCGCGGTGCCGGCCAGAGCCGCACCTCGCACAACAGGTCGATCACGGACCGCCGCGCGGCAAGATCAGCCGCATCGAACGCCTTCACTGGCGACTTCGCCCGGAGGATTGCAGAGGCAGCGGTGCCTGCGGCAAGGTCCAACCTCTCAGCTTCCAACCGCGCGGCCTCCGCTTCAGCTTCGGCCCGGATCTCTTTGTAGAGATCGCCGTCGATCAACTCCGCTTTGTAGTCAGCTCGCGCTCGAACAATCCGGTCGCGCTGCACCTTCTCTGACCTGGCTAGATCCTCGAGACGCCTATCTCCATCTTGGACAAGGAGATCAGCAAGATCGGATTTTGCAAGACGCTTGCGGATGTACTTCAGCACGTACGCATCGACCTGCTCTCGAGACCTCGCAAGGTGGCCGGCGCATCTGTAGCGGGTTCCATGCGCCCTCACCCGTCCCCGAGCTGCCCCGCACGGTCCACAGAGGTACAACCCGGACCCCAGGTGACGACGATCCGTTCCAACACGGTTCGTCTTTCGCGCCGGACTGTCCAGGCGACGCTGCACTTCCAGCCAGACCCCATCGGAGACGATCGGTTCCCACTGGCCCCGAATTGGCGTACCGGCACTGTCCCTTACGATCTCGCCGCCCATCATGCTCCAGCCGGCGTACCGCGGGCTCCTAAGGATGTGCCGAACTGTCGCGGGGTTCCAAGGTCGACCGCTCCGGCACGGCAACGAGGGCACCGAACCCGGAAGATCTTGCACCAATGAACCGCCGATCCGCTGGACGACCGGTTCAGCGCCGGAGAGCGCGGCAGCGATAGCTCTCAGCGAAGATCCGTTCGCAAACGCCTCGAATACCGCGCGGACTGCGGCTGCCTCATCTGGAACGACGTCGCCATTTGATGTGTAGCCAGTTGCTCGAGGTCCCTTCGGTGGGCGCCCCTTCTCAGCCCGCTGACGTAGAGCTCGGCTCTGTCGAGCACCTTTCCGCTCCATTTCCGCGCGGGCGACCGCGGCCTTGATCCGCGCGTACATGCGTCCGCCATCTGTCTGCAGATCGGCTTCGCCGTTGGCCGTAACGAGGCGCAGCCCCTTGGCCTCGGCGGCGTCGATCCAATCCTCGAGCTGGCGTGGCTGCCGGGTCAATCTGTCGAGGTCCCATGTAATGAGAGCGTTAAAACGACCTGCCCGGTAGTCCTCGACCATACGGTCATACGCTGGGCGTTTCTTGGCCTTCGCGAAAGCCGAGACAGGCTTCTCCGTATAAATTTCACATATGGACCAGTCCCGAGCCTCAGCGATTCGCTTACAGTCCTCGAGCTGGCGTTCGACTGCCAGACCTTCGCCTGACGTGTCCAAACTGACTCGGAGGTAGATCACCGCACGGACCGTCACGAGGGACACGAAAGGTTATTTTACGTTGAAACGCGGTCAACTACGGATCTACCTCGGCGCGGCCCCCGGCGTGGGGAAGACCTATTCGATGCTGTCGGAGGCGCATCGACGGCTCGAGCGTGGACGTGACGTGGTGGCCGCCATCGTGGAGACCCACGGCCGCAGCAAGACCGCCGAGGCCCTCGGCGGCATCGAGCGCATCCCGCCGCGCATGATCGAGTACCGCGGCACCACGCTGCCCGAACTCGACACCGAGGCGGTGTTGCGGCGGCGTCCGGCGGTGGTGCTGGTCGATGAGCTCGCGCACACCAACGTCCCCGGCTCCAAGCACGAAAAACGCTGGCAGGACGTGCAGGAGCTGCTCGACGCGGGCATCGACGTGGTGTCCACCGTGAACGTGCAGCACCTCGAGAGCCTCAACGACGTGGTCGAGCAGATCACCGGGGTGGTGCAGCGGGAAACCGTGCCGGACTGGGTGGTTCGCGCCGCCGACCAGGTGGAACTGGTCGACATCACGCCGGAGGCGTTGCGGCGCAGAATGTCCCACGGCAATGTGTACGCCGCCGAGAAGGTCGACGCCGCGCTGCGCAACTACTTCCGCCCCGGCAATCTGACCGCGCTGCGCGAACTGGCGCTGCTGTGGCTGGCCGATCAGGTGGACGCGGCGCTGGCCAAATACCGTGCGGACCACAAGATCACCAAGACCTGGGAGGCGCGCGAACGCGTCGTGGTCGCGGTGACCGGCGGCCCGGAATCCGAGACCATCGTGCGCCGCGCCAGCCGCATCGCCGCCAAATCCAGCGCCGAACTGATCGTGCTGCACATCGTGCGCGGCGACGGCCTGGCCGGGGTGTCGCAGCAGCGGCTGGGCCGCCTGCGCGACCTGGCCACCAGCCTCGACGCCAGCCTGCACACCGTCACCGGCGAGGACGTCCCCAGTGCGCTGCTGGATTTCGCGCGCCAGGTCAATGCCACCCAGCTGGTGCTGGGCACCTCCCGGCGCTCGCGCTGGGCGCGCATGCTCGACGAGGGCATCGGCGCGACCGTGGTGCAGGAGTCCGGCAAGATCGACGTGCACATGGTGACCCACGAGGAATCCAACAAGGGCGGCGGCTTCCGGTGGTCCTCGCTGACCCGCGGCGAACGCAAGATCGGGTCCTGGTCGGCGGCCTTCCTGGTGCCCTCGGTGATCTGTGCCGTCATCTACTTCTGGCTCGATCGCCTGCTGGATCTCAGCGGGGAGAGCGCGCTGTTCTTCATCGGCGTTCTCGCGGTCGCGCTGCTGGGCGGCGTGGCCCCCGCGGCGCTGTCGGCGATCCTGTCGGGCATCCTGCTGAACTGGTTCTTCACCGAACCGCGCTACAGCCTGACCATCGCGCAACTGGACAACTTCCTCACCATCGTGGTGCTGCTGGCCGTGGCCGTCGCGGTGGCGGCGCTGGTCGACGTGGCGGCCAAGCGAACCCGGGAGGCGCGCAAGGCTTCCCGGCAGGCCGAACTGCTCGCCATGTTCGCGGGCTCGGTGCTGCACGGCGCGGATCTGCAGGATCTGCTCGAACGCGCCCGCGAGACCTGGGGACAGGAGGCGGTCAGCCTGATCGCCGACGACACGGTGGTGGCCTCGGCGGGCGAGAACCCGCCGAACAAGGTCGACGACTCCCTGACCGCATTGGAGGCAGGCGATGACATGCACTGGCTGCTCTTGCGCGGGCGTCCCGTGACCTCCGGGGACCGCCTGGTGTTGGGCGCGGTCGCGAACCAGGCAGCCGGACTCGTGCACCAGACCCAGTTGCAGGAGGAGGCCAGCGCCGCACAGGCGGTGATGGAGGCCGACAAGCTGCGCCGCGCCCTGCTCTCGGCGGTCAGCCACGACCTGCGCACCCCGCTGGCCGCGGCCAAGGCGGCCGCGTCCAGCCTGCGCAGCGACGATGTCGAGTTCTCCCCGGAGGACACGGCCGAATTGCTGGAAACCATCGAGGAATCCGTGGATCAGCTGACCGCCCTGGTCGGCAATCTGCTGGACTCCTCGCGACTGGCGGTCGGGGTGATCAAACCGCAGGTGCGCAAGGTGTATCTGGACGAGGTGGTGCATCACGCGCTCATGGGCATGGGCACCCGCGGCATGCGCCGCACCACCATGGACCGGGTGAAGGTGGATGTGGACACCGTCGCGGTACGCGCCGATCCCGGTCTGCTGGAACGGGTCCTGGCCAACCTCATCGACAATGCCGCCCGCTACTCCCCCCGCGATTCGGTGGTGCGGGTGGCCGCCGAACAGGTCGGCAAACGGGTGGCGGTTACGGTTGTCGATACGGGTCCGGGTGTTCCGACGGGCCTCGAGGACCAGCTGTTCGAGCCGTTCCAGCGGCTCGGCGACCGCGACAACTCCACCGGTGTGGGACTGGGCCTTTCGGTGGTCCGCGGCTTCGTGGACGCCATGGACGGCACCGTGCACGCGGAGCCCACCCCCGGCGGCGGACTGACCATGGTGATCGATCTGCCCGCGGCTGACGACCCCGCGGGCGCGACAGAGGAGAACGGGTGACGAACGCGGCGGCAGCGCCGACCAAAGTGCTGGTGGTCGATGACGAACCACAGATCCTGCGCGCCTTGCGCATCAATCTGTCGGTGCGCGGCTACGAGGTGACCACCGCGTCCAACGGCGCGGCGGCCCTGCGTGCCGCCGCCGAGAAGCACCCCGACGTCATCATCCTCGACCTCGGCCTGCCCGATATGGATGGCATCGAAGTGCTGGCGGGCCTGCGCGGCTGGTCCCCCGCCCCGGTGATCGTGCTCTCGGCCCGCACCGACTCCTCCGACAAGGTGGAGGCCCTCGACGCCGGTGCCGACGACTACGTCACCAAACCGTTCGGCATGGACGAGCTGCTGGCCCGCCTGCGCGCCGCCGTCCGCCGCTCCGCCAACACCGCCGACGCCGCCGAACCGATCATCGAAACCGGTTCCTTCACAGTGGATCTCACCGCCAAGAAGGTGACCCGCCACGGCCACGACGTCCACCTGACCCCCACCGAATGGGGCGTGCTGGAGATGCTGGTCCGCAACAAGGGCAAACTCGTCGGCCGCCGCGAACTACTGCGCGAGGTGTGGGGCCCGTCGTACGCCACCGAAACCCACTACCTGCGTGTCTATCTCGCCCAGTTGCGCCGCAAACTCGAAGACGACCCCTCCCAGCCCAAGCACCTCCTGACCGAGGCCGGGATGGGCTATCGCTTCCAGGCGTGATCGACAGAAAAAAGATCAGGGAGCTCTCACCGCGTGGAATCGGACAGATTTCCACGCTGAGAGCTCCCTGATCTAGTAGGACCCCTTCAGCTCGGCAGGGCCGCCGTGTGTTCGGATTTCACGGCGTCGAGTTTTTGGGGGTCCAGGCCGAGGCGATCCAGGATGGTGGGGGCCACCTGGGTCAGCGAAACCTGGTCGGGGACATCGTGCTTCGAGATGCCGGAGCCGACCACGACCAGGGGGACGTGGCGGTCTTCGGGGCTGCTGCCGCCGTGTTCGGCGATCTTGGACTTGCCCGCGGTGTAGACCGTGCCGTTGGTGCCCGCAAACAGGTCGGGCACGCGGGTGTCCTCGGCGGTGGTGCCGAAGAACTTCACGGCGTCGGGGCCCGCGTACACCTGGGCGGTGTCGACGCCGGAGGCGGCGTAGGGCTTCGGGTTGCCGTTGATATCGGTGCCGGTGCCGTTGGCCTCCAGCAGCTTTCGCTTGGCGAAGGCGACGGCGTCGGGCGAACGGTCGGCCAGCCACCACAGGATGGCGGCGTCGTCGATCGAATGCGCGATCAGCTTGGGGGTCTCCGGGTGGGTCGCCGCCCACTCCTTGTTGATGCCGTCGATGATCGGCTTGTCGTCCACCCGGGTCAGCGCGTCCGGCTTGATCGGCGACTGCCCGTGCTTGGCGGTCAGCACGATGGTGGTCTTGTCGCCCAGCCCGGCCTTGTCCAGCGCGGCGACGAAGCGGCCGATCTGCTGATCCACGAAGTCCAGCGAAGACGCCAGCAGCGCACCGGGTTTGCCATCGGCGCCGTAGCCCTTGGAGGCGGGCAGCTTCTGCGTCACCGACACGGCCTGGAAGTTCATGCCGAACACCGCGGGCACGCCGACCTGCTTGGCGCCGGAGTGATCCTTGCCGTTGATCTCGTTGACCACGGCGTCGGCCTTGTAGGTGTCGTAACGCTTGGTCTGATCCGCGTCCTTGGTCCAGGCCGCGCCCTTGGGCGAGTTGCTGTCGATCTCCGGGGTGAACAGGTCGTCGATCGAGCGGCCGCCCTTGCCGTTCATGATCTGATACGCCGGGTGCTTGTCCGACCAGGCGGTGCGCTGACCGGCGTCGTGCACCACCGAGAAGATCGTGTTCACCTTCAGGTAGTCCGACGGCGAGATCGGCTTGCAGGTCGCCGGATCCACCGGCAGCTTGGCCGGATCCAGCACAGTGCCGGGATCGTCGGTCATCGCCGAAATGCCGTCGGGCAGACCGGAAAGCCCCTGACCGCCGTCGAGATCCTCGGTCTTCTTGTCGATCTCCTCGGTCAGCGGAACCTGTGCGCCCTTCTTGGCGGTGGCGCAGTCCTTGGTGCCCGCGGGCAGCAGGTCACGAGCCCAGGTGTCGTCGTAGTAGACGCCGGTGGTCCTGGGGCTGCCGCCGGTGATCATCGCCACGGTGCCCGGGAAGGAGTCGGCCGGGGTCAGCACCTGCGCGTTGGTGTACTGCGCGCCGCGCGCGACCAGCTTGGCCAGCGCCGAATCCTGGTGTGCCGCCACATAGTCGGCCAGATCGGACTGATGCATGCCGTCGATCGACAACAGCAGCACATGCTGATCATGCTTGGCCGTATCGCTGCCGCCACAGCCGGCGACGGCCAACCCCATCGCCGCACACGCACCGGCCGCGACCAGCCGGTATCCCATTCCGCGCACCTGACCCACTCCATTTCCTCACCTGCGGCTCCCCGACGGGTGAACCGAGATTCGGAAAGGGTTGCGGGCGCGGGTAACGGGCGAGCGTCGTGGCGATGATGGCCGCGCGAACATTGGCTACGCGGCGAGACTCAACGCGACAGCCGGATCGGCAGCGACTTCAGGCCGTTGTTCAGATTCGAGCGGATCCGCCGCGACTCCCCGGTCTGCTCGAGCCTCGGGAACCGCGCCAGCAGTTCCTCGAAGAACACCCGGCCCTCCAGTCGCGCCAGATGCACGCCCAGGCAGAAGTGCTGGGCCAACCCGAAGGACAGGTGCGGGTTGGGGTTTCGGCGGATGTCGAAGCGCTGCGCGTCGGCGAAGACGTCCTCGTCGCGATTGGCCGAGGTGTACCACATGGCCACCTTGTCGCCCGCCTTGATCGGCACGCCGCGGATCTCGGTGTCGGCGGTGGCGGTGCGGCGGAAGTAGTGCAGCGGGTTGGCGTAGCGCAGGATCTCCTCCACCGCACCGGGAATCAGCGCCGGGTTCTCGCGCAGGGCCCGAAGCTGGTCCGGATGCGCGAGCAGCAGTTCCAGGCCCGCGGACAGCATGGTCTTGGTGGTGTCGTTGCCCGCGGTCACCAGCTGGGTGAAGAAGCTGCCGAATTCCAGGTCCGACATGGGTTTTCCGCCGAACGCGCCGGACAGGATGAGCCCGGTGAGATCGGTCCGCGGTTCCTGTTCGCGTCGCGCCATCGAGAACTGGATGGCGTAGATCGCCATCTTGGTCAGCTCGGCGGTCACGTCGAAATCGCCGACCAGTTCCGGATCCTGCTGGCTGGTGGACTGTTCGGCCCACTGCCGGATGCTCGGCCAGTCCGCTTCGGGAATGCCGAACATGCCGCCGACCACCTGGCTGGGCAGCACGCCCGCCACGTCGTGCACGAACTCCACGTCGCCGTCGACGCTGTCGAGCAGGGTGCGGGTCAGCTGCCGGATGGTGTCCTCCAGCTCGCCGATCACCCGGGCCTTGAAGTGCTCGGCCAGCGGGCGGCGGTAGTCGGTGTGCCGCGGCGGATCCATCATGAGCAGCATGTTGCGGGTCTGCTCGAGGCGTTCGGGGGGCTGATTCTCCAGGATCACGCCGGCCTGTTCGGCGGAGAACAGCCGCGGGTTGCGGGCCACGTGCGCGACATCGGCGTGTTTGAGGATCGCCCAGTAGCCGGGCTCGCCGGGCATCTCCTGCCAGTGCACGGGATCGGTGCGCCGCAGCTCGGCGAAGATCTCGTGGATCGGTCCGGCCACGTAGAGCTCCGGATCGTAGATGTCGGTGACCGTGCCCACCTTGCACCTCGGTATTCACTTGCGGGTCCGCGTCTTTCGTCTCCGACGCTAAACCCGCGCCGGACGTCGTGACACGGTTCCGGACGAACTTCCCACTCAGTGGACACGGCGTCAGCGAACGGTGCGGCACGATAGAGGCCATGACGATTGCAGCGATCGTGTTCGACATGGACGGTGTGCTCATCGATACCGAACCCATCTGGGAAGAGGTGCGCCGCGAGTACATCGACGAACTGGACGGCCGCTGGCTGCCCGACACCCAGGACCGGTTCATGGGGATGAGCACCTCCGAATGGTCCGAATACACCAGCAAGGAACTGCTCGACGGCCGCCGCACGCCCGCCGAGGTGGCCGAGGACGTCATCTCGCGCATGGCCGCCCGCTACGCCGAGCATCTGCCGCTCATGCCGGACGCCGCCGAAACCGTGCGCCGCTTCGCGGAGTCCTACACCCTCGGACTGGCCAGCTCCTCGCCGCGGCGGCTCATCGATGTGGTGCTCGACCACATGGGCGTCACCGAGTTGTTCACCGCCACCGTCTCGACCGAGGAGGTCGAACGCGGCAAGCCCGCGCCCGACGGCTATCTCGAGGCGGCGCGACGGCTGGGCATCGAGCCCGGGCTGTGCGTGGCCATCGAGGACTCCAGCAACGGCCTGCGCGCCGCGCACGCCGCGGGCATGACGGTGATCGCCGTCCCGCATCCCAAGTACCCGCCCGCCCCCGACGCGCTGGCCCTGGCCACGTTCGTCGCCGACGACCTGAGCGCGGTCACACCGGAGCGGGTGGCGGAATTCCGCTGAGCGCATCCGTGTTCCGAAGGATCGGCAACCGAATGGTTGTCCCGGGTGACTCAATGGGAGGATCTTCCTATGTCCGAACAGACCGCCGCATCGACGACCGCCGCCGATCAGTCCGCCGAACCGGTGCAGCTGTGGGCCGAGCGCACCGGAACCCGCGCCTACACCGGCCGCAACAACCGCGGCGGTGAGGTGCTCATCGCGTCCGCGGGCGTGCCGGGCGCGTTCACCCCGGGCGAGCTGCTCAAGATCGCGCTCGCGGGCTGCTCCGGACTCAGCGCCGACTTCACCCTCTCGCGTCGCCTCGGCGACAGCTTCGACGCCACCGTGCACGTCTCCGGCGACGCCGACCGCGAGAACGAGGTGTACCCGGAGCTGACCGAGGAGTTCGACCTCGACCTGTCCGAACTCGACGCGGAGGCACGGCAGAAACTGCTGGTCGCCGCGCAGCGCGCCATCGACCGGGTGTGCACGGTCGGCCGCACCCTCAAGGCGGGCACCACCGTCAACCTCACCTTCCGCATCGACGAATGAGTTCGGAACCGGTCCGGCTCAGCGCCTGGGTCCACGGTGACGTACAGGGCGTCGGGTTTCGTTGGTGGACCCGTTCGCGCGCCCTGGAACTGGGCTTGACCGGCTATGCCCGCAACCATCGCGACGGCCGTGTGCACGTCGTCGCCGAAGGACCCCGCGAACGCTGCGAAACCCTGCTCGACCTGCTACGTTCCGGTACTACACCGGGTCGGGTAAACCTGGTGGTGGAAGACTGGAACACCGCCCAGGGCGGCATGACAGGATTCGAAGAACGCTAGCGCGCGGCAAGCCCACGGAGTCGACCAATGCCCTCAGACCGACCAGCCGGTCCCACCCCGGACCAGCCCACGCCCGACCCCGCCGAATCCCACAGCGCTCCAAGAGATCCAGCCACCCCACCCTACGAACACCACCCCCTCCCCCCATACCCGGAGGACACCCCCACCGCGAGCGGTTTCGAGCACCATCCCGTGCCGCCTTATCCGGGCGACGAGCCCACCCAGGCCCCCGGTGGCGACCCGACCCTGCGCTTCGCGGCAGGGGCGGAGCCCACGATCCGGATCGACGCCGGCGGCACTCCCGAACCCACGCCCGATTTGCCCGGGACACCCGCTTCTGGCCTGCCGGGTGGCAGTGAGCCGACACCTTCGCTGCCCGCCGAATCCGGTTTCGGCGCAGGCGAGTCCGGGTCGGGTCAGCCGGGTGGATTCCAGCCGACACTGGCCATGCCGAGCGAATTCGGTAGTGGCGCAGGTGGTTCCGGCGAGGGTGGATCAGGTGGGGCGGGTGAGTATCAGCCGACGTTGCCGTTGCCTGCGGATTTCGGGCAGGAGCAGGGCGGCGAGCATCATGCGCCGCACCGCTTGGCGGGAGAATCCCACGGCGGGCCGGGGGCTTTCGGGGAGCCCGCCGCGGCTGCGCCACCGACGCCGGGTGAGGGCGGGTTCGTGTTGTCGGGGCCTTCGCCGTATCCGGTGGAGCCGCCGCCCGGGCTGGTGGAGATGGCGCCGGTGCGGGGGCCGCGGCGCGGGAGCATCACCACGCAGGAGGAGGGGGTGACGCAGCCGCGGCCGCCTACGGTGGCCGAGGCGCGGGCGCGGGAGAAGGCGCGCAGGCGGGCGGAGGAGCAGGCGAAGGCGGAGGAAGAGGCCGCGGAAGCCAAGCGGCGCAAGAAGAAGCGGGTGCTGATCGGCG
>NZ_JBSGBY010000220.1:0-12174 GCF_053601505.1 Nocardia sp. NPDC004722 | reverse complement strand
CTCGGCCGTGCGCGTCTCCACCGACCTGCACACCGCCCGCTTCGTCTGCACCACCGACGAGACCATGGCGCAGATCGCCTCCTTCTACCCCGGCGCGATGGCCGAGGCCCGCGACATCGACATCACCGAGCTCGGCCGCGAGCTGGAACTGGTCCTGATCGGCGCGGACGACCCCGAAGCCATGCTGAGCCACACCGACCAGTGCCGCACCGCGGGCATCCCCTTCGCCGCCGACCCGTCGCAGCAGCTGGCGTTCATCGACGGCGAAACGGCCCTGCGCCTCATCGACGGCGCCGACTACCTGTTCTCCAACGAATACGAGTGGGGCATCCTGCTGCAGAAGACCGGCCTGTCCGAGGCGGAAATCGGTGAGCGCGTAGGCATCCGAGTCACCACCCTCGGCTCCAAGGGCGCGAAAATCGTCGACCGCGACGGCACCGAACTCCACGTCGACGTCGTCCCCGACATCGCCAAACTCGATCCCACCGGTGTCGGCGACGGCTTCCGCGCCGGCTTCCTCACCGGCCAGTCCGCGGGCCTCTCCCTCGAGCGCTCCGCCCAACTGGGCTCCCTCATCGCCGTCCTGGTCCTGGAATCCGTTGGCCCCCAAGACTGGACCCTCGACCACGACACCGCCCTCAAGCGCCTCCGCGACGCCTACGGCCCCGAGGCGACGGCCGAAATCGAGCCGCTCCTCACCAAACGCTGAGGTTCAGCCAGCTCGAACAAATCCGCCCGCCGATCAGACGATCGACGGGCGGATTTCGTCGAGCGCTGCAGATCAACTCCCGAATACCTCGTCGATCGAGCCTGCCGTCGCGGCCCGGTCGATCCAGACATCGAGCTGCTCGATATCGGTGCAGGCCCGGACCCGAGCGACGGTCGATTCATCCACGCTGATCCCTCGACTCCGAAGTATCGTCAGCAGCGCCTTGGCCTCGCCCGAGGCCCGGCCTTGTGCCAAGCCCTCCGCTTCGCCCTGGCTGAAGTAACGCCGGGCGAACTCGCTCTTGTACTTGTACGTTCCGGCGGTCATAAGGCTCTCCAAAAAGTGCCGGGCCGCCCGTGGCAAGACGGCCATTACCAGGTCAATGTACATTTCGCCGTTCGGTGCGTCGACCACGTTGGCGGCCAGCACTGTCAAGATGGCGTCTCGCTGGGGATCGTTGCGGTGCGCGATGGCCGACAGAATCGCCAACTCTGGATTCGCCGCCGCGATTGCGGGATCGGTGACCACCGGCACGTCTTCCGGGCTCATCACGACCGGTGTAAGGATGAACCCCGGTGCGACAGTGATAGGTCTTCGACAGTAGGCGGTCGTACGGGCGTCGGGGCACATCACGAGTAGCACGGTGGGGCAACGCAATCGGGCGCGCAGAGTGGCGAGATAGACGGGCCAACTCCAGCGCTTGTCCGGGTCCGGGCGCAACTGGACCTCCACCACCACCGCAAGTTCAGGATTGTCCCCGGTCGCGAGAACCACGACGATGTCGGCCCGATATTCGGTGGGGTTGATGTCTGGGCAGTCGCCGGATTCCAGTCGGGCATGGTCGAATTCGGGTAGTGGGGTGTCGGTCACGTACGGCAGTAGATCGACGACGAGCTCCGGGCGTTGCCGGAACAAGTCGATGAGCACTTCGTGCATTACCGAGGGCATATCGGCAATGTAGCAGCGAGCACCGACATCAAATCCGCTGGTCAAATGCATATTTCGGACAAATCGCGCCAATTGTGTCCCGCTCGATGGGCCTGCCGGTTGCGGGGGAATGCATCGTGCGCAATACGCTGGGAGGTATGGCCTCCGACCGTTTGTACTTTCGCCAGTTGCTCGCCGGGCGCGACTGGGCCGTGGGCGATCCCATCGCCACGCAGATGCGCAACTTCGCCTACCTGATCGGGGATCGGGAAAGTGGTGAGTGCGTGGTTGTCGACCCGGCGTACGAGGCGGGGCAGCTCGTCGATCTCGCGGAGGCCGACGGGATGCGGCTGACCGGGGTACTGGCCACTCATCACCACCCCGACCATGTCGGCGGCACGATGATGGGGTTCACGCTGCGCGGCGTGAAGGAGCTGCTCGAAAAGACCGACGTCGCTGTGCATGTCAATGCCGAGGAGTTGCCGTGGGTCGCGAACGTCACCGGCATCGCACCCAGTGAATTGACCGGGCACGCGCATGGGGACAAGGTCGCTGTGGGCAGCTTCGAGATCGAGCTGCTGCACACGCCGGGCCACACGCCAGGCAGCCAGTGCTTCCTGTTCGAGGATCGTCTGATCGCCGGTGACACCCTCTTCGTAGACGGCTGCGGCCGCACCGACTTCCCCGGCGGCGACTCCGACGCCATGTTCCGCAGCCTCCGCTACCTGGCGGAGTTGAAGTCCAACCCGACTGTGTACCCGGGTCACTGGTACTCGGAAGAGCCCAGCGCGACGCTGTCCCACATCAAGGACCACAACTACGTCATGAGGCCGCAGACGCTGGACCAGTGGCACATGTTCATGCCCAGCTGATCACGGCCGGTGCAGCACCCGCGCTTCGACGTCGTAGACCTGGTATCCGATGGGCTTGACCAGCACCTGAAGGACCATCCGGATCGCGTTCGCCAGATCGGGCCGCGCCTTGGCCCGATACTTGCGCCGCTCGAATCGGTCGGCCGGAATCACCCGGACGATGCTGCCGTCCACCTGGGTGCGCACGGCAGCAAAGGTCTGGTTGGCGGTTAGTCGGTTGTTCCAGAGCCGCAAGGGCTCGACCACGTACTCGTTCAGGCCCGCATCACCCGGAATGCCTTGCTGCGCACGGACGTACGCGAGCACTTCCCCCGGTGATGCGGCCGCCCCTACCGGCAGCACCACGAATTCGAAGCTCACGAAATCCACGGTAACTCGCAGCACCGACAGGTAGCCGACATACGACGCGCCCGCCCCGAAACTTGTTCGGGGCGGGCGCGTTTCGCGTAGCGCTCAGGCCAGGGTGCGCAACCAGCCGTGGCTGTCGGCGAAGGTGCCGCGCTGGATGCCGGTGAGGGTGTCACGCAACGCCATCGTGACCTCGCCCGGTTCGCCGGTGCCGATGGTGAATTCGCCCTCGGCGGAGCGGACCGAGCCGACGGGGATGACGACGGCGGCGGTGCCGCAGCCGAAAACCTCGGTGATCTCACCGGTTTCGACGCCCTTGCGCCATTCGTCGACGGAGATCTTGCGTTCCTCGACCTTATAGCCGGCGTCGGCGGCCAGGGTGATGAGGGAGTCGCGGGTGATACCCGGAAGCAAAGAACCGGACAGTTCGGGCGTCACCAGGCGTGCGTCGGAGCCGCTGCCGAAGACGAAGAAGAGATTGTTGGTGCCCATCTCCTCGACGTAGCGGTGCTCGCAGGCATCCAGCCAGACAACCTGGTCGCAGCCCTTCTCCGACGCCTGCTGCTGCGCGAGCAGGGACGCCGCGTAGTTGCCCGCCACCTTGGCCTCGCCGGTGCCGCCGGGAGCCGCGCGCACGAACTCGGTGGACAGCCACACCTTGACCGGCTTGAGCCCGCGCGGGAAATACGCGCCCGCCGGGCCGCCGAGGAGCAGGTACTTGTAGGCGGCGGCGGGCTTCACGCCCAGGCCGACCTCGGTGGAGAACATGAAGGGCCGCAGGTAGAGCGCGTCCTCGCCGCCTGCCGCGGGCACCCAGTCGGCGTCCACCTCGAGCAGCTGGCGAATGGATTCGATGAACAGTTCCTCCGGTAGCTGCGCCATCGCCATGCGCGCCGCCGACCGCTGGAACCGCGCGGCATTGGCGTCCACCCGGAAGGTGGCGATGCTGCCGTCGGCCTGGCGGTACGCCTTCAGACCCTCGAAGATGGCCTGGCCGTAGTGGAAGACCATGGTCGCGGGGTCCATGGACAGCGGCGCGTAGGGCTCGACCCGGCCGTTGGTCCACTGTCCGTCCACGTAGTCCATCGACACCATGTGATCGGTGAAGAAGCGCCCGAACCCGGGCTCCGCCAGAATCTCCTGCCGCCGCTGCGCCGGAACGGGCGCGGGATGCGGGACACGGGTGAACTGCGCGGCAAGTGTCATGACCTGGAGTCTAATTCGCCGCCCTCGACACGCGGGTGCGGGATCCCCCTCTCACGCTGTCCGGTTGCGGACCGCTGTCCACTCCCCTGGATAGGGTGGGCGATGTGTACCCGCAAGACGCTGCGCCGACGCCGCCTCGCTCCACCCGGCCCCTGGTGATCACGCTGATCGCCGTGGTGGTGCTGGGACTGGTCGCGATCCTGGTGGTCGCGGCCATGATGCCCGCGCGCACGGTGACCGGAACCGCGCTGCCCGCGGACCAATACGGGTTCCAGGACACCGCGACCCGCACCACTCCCCCGCCGACCACCACGACGACCGTCGCCCCGAAACCCACCATCGCCGCGTTGACGCCCGGCTGGCAGACGGCGTACTCCACCACTCGAAACGCGGTCTACGACGTCCCGACGGACTGGACAGTCCCGACCCCCTCCACGATCATCGGCTTCGAGAGCGGCAACCAACGCGTGGTCATGAGCGGCGCAGCCGAACTCTCCCCGAAGTCCTGCGACGGCCACCACTCCAAGGCCATGGCAGGCGTAACCGGCTCCAAACTCGCCGACGCGGCCTCCGCGGCCAGGGACGTCGCCACCAACTGGGCCACCGTCGGCGGCCTCAACGACGACCGCCCCAACTCCACGTACACACTCAGCAGCGTCGAAACCCTCACCATCCAAGGCAAACCCGCCGCCCACATAACCGCGACCATGGCCAACCCCGGCCCCAACGACTGCTCCCACCCGGCAACCACCATCGTCCACACGCTCGCCGTCCCGGCCAACAGCGGCCAATTCGTGGTGATGGTCGTCTTCGCCGACAAGGACGTCGACGGCGCGGTCACCGCCGACACCATCAGCAAGATGTACACCACCCTGCGCCCCGCCGGTCTCGACCTCGCGACCTGCAAACAAGACAACCCGGTCGTCGGCACCTGGTGCGGCTGAACGAACGCTGCCGACGAGCACGGTGGCTCGTCGGCAGCGTTCGTGGGCCGCGACGACTGCTCGTCAGGCAGTCTTCGATAGCACTCAGGCAGTGCGGGTTTCGACGAACGGGGGCTTGATGACCTCGCAGCGGAGGCGGCGGCCGCGGACGTCGACCTCGACTTCGTCGCCGGGCTCGATGCCAGCGGAGGTGTCGAGGAGGGCGAGGGCGATGCCGACTTTGAGGCTGGGTGAGAAGGTGCCCGAGGTGGTTTCGCCGACCTGGGCGTCACCGCGCATGACAGTTTGGCCCTGACGCAGGACACCCTTGTCGATCGCCTTGAGGCCCAGCAGGAGTCGGCGAGGGCCTGCGGCCTTCTCAGCCTCCAAAGCGGACTTGCCCCAGAACTCTGGCTTCTTCCAGCCGACGGCCCAGCCGGTGCGGGCCTGCAGGGGCGAAATGTCCAGGGACAGTTCGTGTCCGTGCAGTGGATAGCCCATCTCGGTGCGGAGGGTGTCGCGCGCGCCGAGACCGGCGGCCTGGCCTCCGGCGGCCTGGACCTCGGTCACCAGGGCGCGGAACACAGCCTCGGCGTCGCCCCAGCGGGGCAGCAGTTCGTAGCCGTGCTCGCCGGTGTAGCCGGTGCGGCACACGCGAACCGGGCGGCCGTCCCACTCGGCGTCCGCGTAGGCCATGTACTCCATGTCGGTCGGCAGCCCGAGCTTGGCGAGCACCTCCGCGGATCGGGGGCCCTGCACCGCGAACACCGCGTACCCGCGATGCTCGTCGGTGATGGTGATGCCCTCGGGCGCGACCTTCTGCAACTCGGCCACCACGGTCGCGGTGTTCGCCGCGTTCGGCACGAGGAAGATCTCGTCGTCACTCACGTAGTAGGCGATGAGGTCGTCGATGACCCCGCCCTCGGGCGTGCAGCACAGCGTGTACTGCGCCTTTCCGGGGCGAATCCGGTTCAGATCATTGGTCAGCGCCGAGTTCACGAACGCCGCGGCACCCGCGCCCTTGACCGTCGCCTTACCCAGATGGCTGACATCGAACAGCCCGACGGTCGTGCGCACGGCCGTGTGCTCGCCCACGGTGCCCGCGTACGAAACCGGCATCTCCCACCCCCCGAACGGAGCGAAGGTGGCCCCCAACTCGACATGCACAGCGTGAATAGGTCCCTGCAGCAGCTTCTCGTCGGTCACCCGAAGCAGCTTATCGGTTCCCGTTCTGCGACCGGGTCGGCCGCTCCCATATGCGAGGATGCCGACCGACCCCGGTCAGAGGCCGAGACTGCGGGCGATGCCGGGCCAGGCGGCGTGCAGGTCGTTCTGCCACGAGGGCCAGTTGTGGCCGCCGCCGGGGAGGTAGTCGAAGCTGGCGGGGATGTTCTGGTCTTCGAGGCTGGATTGCAGTGCGCGGGTGCAGGTTTCGACGGTGGATTCCAGCGCCGTACTCGATGCGCCGACCTGGCCACCGCCTGCCGCGGCCGGATTCGCGCGGGTTCCGGCGGCGATGTGGAGATCGGTGCCGCGAAGTTTCTCGAGGTTGGCGGGAGTGGAGGGGTCGTTGGCGGTCCAGGCCGGGGAGTCGTCGGGGCCCCAGATGTTCCAGGGGAAGCCGCCGCCGGACAGGACCACCGCTTGCAGGTAACGGCGGCCCGGGTCGGCGCTGGTCTGCGCGCAGCCGCTGAACGAGCCGACGCTCTGGTAGAGGCCGGGGGCGGCTTCGGCGAGGGACAGTGCGGACGTAGCCGACATCGATACGCCGACAATGGCATTGCGGCCTGACGCGTCGAGGGAAGCGTCCATCAGAGGCGGAAGTTCCTGGGTCAGAAACGTCGTCCACTTGTTGCGCCCGAGCACCGGGTCATCGGACTGCCAATCGGTGTAGTAGGTGTAGCGACCGTCGAGCACGTTCACGACATTCACGTTCTGGTCGGCGAGGAAATCGAGCACATCGGTCTTCGTCTCCCAGGACACCTCGCTGCCGTTCTGGTCGATGCCGTCCTCAGCGCCGTTCAGCAGATACAGCGTCGGGCGGGGAACGGAACTATCGGCGGCCCGAGTGACGGACAGTTGGACTGCCCGATTCATCGCCGCCGAATACACCGAGACCGTGGAACGACGGTCATCGCGCGGGTTCACGCGGTCGATATGCGAGCCATCCGCAGCGGCGGCCACCTCGGAATTGGGCGGTTCCGCGGCGGACACGAACCCGGGGTTCACCCAGAAAATGGCTGCGACCAGGGCAATTCCCGCCGCGATCCTTCTGCGTGCACCACGCGTATTCGTCATATCCGCCTCGAACTCATCCCGACCAACCCCGTTGTCCTCTCTACCGAGCCGATCATGACCGCGCAATAAAGCGCTTCTCACACGGCCGGTGCGACGCGGCCGAAGCCGTCACCGCCGCTGCGAATCCTCGGCATGCGTGGACGGTCGAATCTCGACTGGATCGCATCGAGGAACTTCTGGGTTCGCGTCGAGTACACGACCCCGTAGCCCTGACTCAGCGGGCTCACACCGGCCGCTCGCAACGCTGTCATGTCTGTCCACTCGGTATCGGCCCCTCACCCGCGTCACCCAGGCAGGCGAGGAACGCCGTCTCATCCATGACTTCGATCCGCTGACCCCGCAACCGCAGTTCAGCGACCCGCCGCGCCTTGCCCGTGGTGAATGCGGCGGGATCGTGGCCGAGGAAGCCATCACCGATCACCAACCCCGTCGTGCGCCTGGTGACGTTCCGCGCGGGTGTCGCCCCGCACGCCGCGATCGCATCCCACGCCTGCTGCCGACTCATGGCGGCGAGATCGCCTGTGAAAACGATGATCTCACCGAAAAGGGGATGCGTCGGGTCGGTGCCCGTGACCTCCGGAAGCACCAATTCCTCACGCCCGAACCAGGATCGGCGCGGCGCGGACTCTCTCCACGATGCCTGCGGCGTCGCACCGGGAGGCCGCGACTCGGTGTTCGGCGGCTGTGCGGCCCCTGCCCCGATGACGAGTGGCCGGTTCTCCCCACCCCATCGTCGAGTTTCCGCGCGCCGCGATCCAGCCGTTCCGCGCCCGGCGCGGCGAGGCGCGCGAGCATCGGCGCGCAGCATCTCGCCCGCAGCCGGTTGCGCGCGACGCGGGCTGCCAGCCATACGAGCCAGTGCCGCAAGGGAATCCGCGCCGGTTCGAGCGGCGAGGGCGATCACGATATCGGCCGCCGCCGCAGCGTCGGCACCGGCATCGTGGTGGTTGGTGAATTCGATCCCGAGCGCAGCGGCCACATTCGGCAGCCGATAGCTCTCGAGATCCAGGTGCTTGCGCGCCAAGGCCAAACTGCAGCTGAACTCCCACGACGGTGCGTGAATTCCACTGCGCGCACACGCTTCCCGAATAGCCCCGCTGTCGAATCCGGCATTGTGGGCGATCACCGGCAACTCGCCGACGAGCCCGGCCACTTCGGGCCAGCGCTCCGCGAAGGCGGGCTGCCCGGCGACCATCCCCGCCGAGATCCCGTGCACGCGAATGTTGTGCCAGGCGAAGAACTCGAGACCCTCCGGCGGCCGACACAACCACGACTCACTGGCCGTCCGTTCCCCCTCTCGCACAACCGTCACCCCGACCGCGCAAATACTCCCCCGCGCGGAATTGGCGGTCTCGACATCAATGGCGGCGAACGAAAGTCCCGCCATACTCACCGCACCACGAGCGGCAACGGCCGCGCGACAGGACCACCCAGGTCGACCAAAAAACCCCGAGCCAGTCGCAACGACTCGAACGCCGCCCACGCATCCGCCAAATCCGCGAGCCCCCGCGCCAGCGTGAGCACCGGCCGAATATGGTCGTCGGTCACGTCAACCTGAGACTGCGTCAGCGAAACTTCCCCGGGCGGCACCACCACCGGCCACAGCGGTCGAATGTACTTCCCGCCCGCCACATCCTGGTCGGTGAAGCGAGCATCCGCGGACGCGATCTCAGCGCGAACAGTCTCGACCGTGCTATCGATATCCACGATCCCCGTCGCCGCGGCGATCACATCCACGCCGCCCGACGAAGCGGCCGGCGCATACTGATCCGCGCGTACGGCCGAAGCGCCGCCGGCCGGAATCATGTCCGCCGCAGCATGATCACCCGTACGGATCCCGACCGATCCCCCACATGCAATCGCCATATCTTCTTCCTCGGCGAGCACAATCGGGAACCCGGCGGTGAGGCTCTCCACTTCCGCCCGGCGCATACCCTCCACCACCCAAGCGCCCGATAGCCGCGACAACCCCAGCGCCGCACCCACATTCACATGCCAAATGACCAAGCGATCCACGGCCTTGCCGAGCACCGCGACGGAATGCAGATCGAACGAGGCAGCCATAACGCTCCACGGACGTGGCGGACAGTTACCGCGCTACGTTAGAGCATCCCACCGACAACATTCCCGCGAACCCTCTCGAATCCCCAACGCGCCCAAACAGTTCCGACCAACCGGGATCACTTCCCGCCAGATCTGCACACCGCGCCGGAGCGATCCTCTCGGTCACAGCGAGGGGCTGCCAGCATCATCCTGTTCATCGGTTTTGACAGTGCCGTACCGGGCGCGCGCGACCTGATGTGGGCAATGGCGACGGCGATCGAGCTCAGCCCTCCGCGGCCGATGCCTGCTCCTGCTGCACGCGTGCCGCACCGCAATCCGGATCCTCTGTCGTGGAATAGTTCGCAAGGACAGCGATCCGCGACTACCCGGAGGACCCGTGTCCGAATCGGAATCCGCGCCGCCCACCGCCGGGCCGTCACTTCGACAGCGTGGCCCGGCGTTGCTACTGCTCCTGCTGCCCGGCCTGCTCTATTGCCTCGCCCCGGTGGTAGCCAACCGCATCGAGCCGCGCGTCGTCGGCGTCCCGTTCCTGGTGACCTATCTGATCGCCGTCACAATCCTCACCGGCCCCCTGATCTGGCTGGTCGCCCGCCTCGACCCCGCTTATCGTTCGGGCGCAGCAGAATTCGTGCCCGCCGACGATCCCTCGGAGGCAGCAACGGGATTTGCGAGGCTGTCCACGTCACCACCGCCATCCGAGAATTCCACGCCCCCTCGCGACAGCTCTGAGCGGGCGATCGACGGCGAAGACGAGAACCCACGATGACGGGACATGCGGCCGTGGCGGTCTCGCTCTTCTCCGTCGCCATGGTCGCCACGGTGGCCATCGGCATTCTTTCCGCGCGCGGCCGGGTGCGGTCGATGTCGGAGTGGTCGATCACCGAACGCGGGCTCGGCACGATCTTCGTGCTGGTACTGATGGCGGGCGAGAGCTACACGAGTTTCTCGTTCCTCGGGGCTGCGGGGTGGTCCTACCGGTACGGCATCCCGATCTTCTACCTGATCGCGTATCTGAGCACCGGACTGGCCGTGGCGTACCTGGTGGCGCCCGCACTGTGGACCTATTGCGCCCGTCATCACCTGGTGTCGATCGCGGATATCGCCGAACATCGTTTCCGCTCACGGCCTTTGGGGATCGCGGTCGCGCTCATCTGCACGATCTTCCTGGTGCCGTACGTGCAGTTGCAGATCCAGGGCATGGGTGTGGTGGTCAATGCCATGTCCTACGGCGCGATCAACCTGAAGACCGCCGCGGTCATCTCCTTCGTCGTGGCCGAAACCTTCATCCTGACGTCGGGCCTGCGCGGCTCGGCATGGGTGAGCGTGCTGAAGGACAGCCTGGCGGTCCTCTCGATCGCCATCCTCGCCGTGTACATCCCGTGGCACTACTTCGACGGCCCCTCCGACCTGCTCAACCGCCTGGTCGCCAACAAACCCCACTGGTTGACCTTCCCCGGCGCAGGCGGCGGCACCTTCGGCGCGTCGTGGTTCGTCTCCACGATCCTCCTGAACGCACTGACCATCTGCGTCTTCCCCACCACGGTGGCGGGCTACTTGTCCGCCAAATCCCCGAATGCGCTGCGCCGTAACTCGATCCTCCTCCCCTGGTACCAAATCCTGCTCCTGGTCCCGATCATGATCGGCGCAGCCGCCCTCTTCGCGGCCCCGGCCCTGAAGAACCCCGACCTGGCGCTGTTCACCCTCGTCACCGACTCCCTCCCCGCACCGGTCGTCGCGCTGATCGGAATCGCGGGTGCGCTGTCCGCGATCGTCCCGATGAGCGTCTTCCTGATCGCCATCGGAACCCTGTGCGGCCGAACCATTCTCGGCGGCGGCCTGCGCGGCGGCGCGGCCTCGGATGCCCGCCAGCGGCGCGGCTCGCAACTGATCGGCCTGCTCGTCGGCGCGATCGCCTTGGGCGGAGCCGTCCTCTACCCGAAGCTGCTGGTCAACCTGTCGGTGCTGTCTTATGAAGGCATCGCCCAACTCGTTCCAGCCGTCCTCGTCGGCCTGTACTGGCGCACCCTGACCGCCTTGGGCGTCGGCCTCGGACTGCTGACCGGCGGAGCAGTCGTGCTGCTGCTCCACGGCACCGGCCACGACCCGCTCTTGGGCGTGAACGGCGGCCTGTTCGCACTCGCGGCGAATCTCATTGTCGCGATTGCGGTCTCGGCTCTCGGCGGTACCGCCGCGCCGCTCGCCGACGGCCTACCGGCGGCCGGGCAGAGCATGACCTTCAGCGACCGTTTCGTAGCCAGGGAAGACCGGTTCTCGCTCGGGATCGAGGAACAGTCCGGAAGGTTCTACGTGTCGATTCCGGTCAGCCTCGGCGTCGTGGATTACGAAGAGTACTACGAACTCGACGCCCCGACCTACGAGCGATTCATGCAAAATCCGGACAGTGCAATCGAATTCGTGGACTCCTGCCGCCGCGGCGAGCAGGACTCACTGCTCATGATTCCGGCCCCATCCAACCGCGGTACGGCGATCTAGCATGAGCGATCCCAATCATGAGCGCAGGCGTCAACAGGCCGTGGCAGCCACGTCCTCGATCCTTTCCTTATTGGACGCCGAGATTCGAACCAATGAGGTTCTCCTGTGGCGCAACAGGTTCGCCGAAATCGCCGACCTGCTCTCCAACCGCGAGATCAATACACCCGAGGCATTACACGCCTCGGCCGAACGCATGCGGGCACTACATCAGGGTGGCCGCGCCATTACCGACTTCTATCTCACCCGATCGGATTTCGAGGATCAACGGCATCTCAACGCCGTTTTCGAGGCGGAGCGAGCTCGCCTGTGGAACGCGTTAGCCGACCCTGACCCG
>NZ_JBSGBY010000219.1:0-12214 GCF_053601505.1 Nocardia sp. NPDC004722 | reverse complement strand
CGGCGCAGGTGGCGAAGCGGTCGGCCGGGTCCTTGGCCATCGCACGCGCCAGCACCGGATCCAGGGCGGCGGGCAGTGCCGGGTTGATGTCGCGCACGGACGGAACGGGGGCGCTGACGTGCCGGTAGATCAGCTGTGGCAGGTCACCGTCGGCGAACGGGGCGGTGCCGGTGAGCATCTGGAACAGCGTGCACCCCAGTGAGTACACATCCGCGCGGCGATCGACGCGGGCCTCGCCGTGGAAGCGCTCGGGCGCGGTGTATTGGAAGCTGGCCATCACCTCGCCGCTGGCGGTGATGCCGCGCGTCTCGTGATTGGATTCCGCGATCCCGAAGTCGGTGAGCAGCGCCCATTCTCGCGGCTGCGCGGTGAGCAGGATATTGGCGGGCTTCACATCCCGGTGCAGCACGCCCACATCGTGCGCGTAGTCCAGTGCGCGGGCGACATCGGCGGTGAGGGCGGCGGTGCGCGCGAGCTCCAGTGGCCCTGACACCAGTTCAGCGGCCAGGTCCGAACCGTCGACATAGGCCATCGACAGCCACAGCCGCCCGTCTTCCTCGCCGCGCGCGAAGATGGTGACGATGTTCGGATGCGACAGCCGCGCAATGATGTTGGCCTCGCGCAGGAAGCGCTGCCGCACCTCGCCGTCGTCGCCGACCACGCGGTTGAGCAGCTTCAATGCGACGAAACGGGGCAGATCCCGATCGTGGGCCAGGTACACCTCGCCCATTCCGCCGGCGCCCAGCAGACGCTCGATCCGATACCCGGCGAAGGTCATTCCCTGCCGGAGCTGCTCACCCAACCAATCCTCCCGATCCACCTGCACCGCAGACAATACCGGGCATCGCCGACACCGCAGCACCGACACCGCCGCCTGTCAAGCGGCCTGGCCGCGACACCCCGGTGTTCGATATGCTTCTGGCTGGAACTTTTCGCGAGTTTCGTTCGGCCGGAAGGACATCGGATGATGACGATGCGGCGGGTACTGGCGGGGTTGATCGCGACGACGGGGATCGCGGCGGGGATGACGGGCGTGGGAACGCCGCCCGCGCGGGCGGATTGGCTGCCCCAGCTCGCCCCCTTCGGGTCGGTGGTCCTCACCGGCGGGGACGCGAATTTCTGTGCGGGAGCGGTCGCGGTCGGGCTGGAGTCGCCGCGGGGCATGCCCGGACATGTGCTCGCTCATGTGACTCCGCTCGGCTATCTCGGCGGCCCGTGCGGCACCCATATCGTGCTGGGCTGGGTCGGCTCCGCCGGTCTCGGATCGCGAGAGGTGTACGTGCGCAGCGACACTCCGGGGCAGACCCAGACCGTGGACCTGTGGGTGGGGATGGGTCTGGCCAAGCTGTTCGCCAACAGCTGGCCGTTGCAGGGTCCGTGGGCCGAGTGGTACCTGGTGGTGCTGTAGCCGTTCCGGGCTAATTCGCCGGGCGCAGGCAGGCGATGGCGGTCGCGGATTCGTTCACGATGTCCCGCATCGCGGCCTCGGCGGCGGCCCCGTCACCGGACTGCACCGCCGCGGCGACCGCGGCATGCAGTTGGAGGGCCTGCGGATTCGCCTGCGTCGGCATGAGCTCGTGTTCGGTTCTGCCGGTGAGCACCTCGCGCACGATGGGCGCGAACACCGCCAGCAGCGGATTGCCCGACGCCGCCAGCAGCGTGGCATGGAAGGCGACATCGTGGTCCAGATAGGCCGCGGTATTGGCCGAGCGTGCGGTCGCCGACATGCCCATCACCGCGGCGGTCAGATCAGCGCACTGTTCCGGGGTGGCGGCGGTCGCGGCCAGGCGGGCGGCGAGCGGTTCGGTGCCCGAACGCAATTCGGCCAGCCAGGCCAGATGGGCGAAACGCTGCGGACCGGCGAGCTGCCAGCGAATCAGCTTGGGGTCGAGGGCATGCCACGCGGAGGGGTCGAGCACGGTGATGCCCGCGCGCCGGCGAATGCTGACCATGCCGAGGGATTCCAGCACCCGGACGACCTCGCGGGCGACCGTGCGGGAGACGTCGAAGCGGGTGGCGATCTCGTCGGAGGAGATGCGGGCGCCGGGAGCGATCGCGCCGGAGGCGATGTCGGAACCCAGCCGATCCAGCACGGTCTCGTGCAGGGGCAGGGATTCGGACCGGTCGACCATGGCTTCAGTGTCACACATCCGTGGCATATCTATCCGCAATGGTTAGGCAATACGTAGTACTTATTCGATGCGTGTCTTGATATAGTCCTCCATATTAGGCCCGTGTGCCCTGGATCACTCCACCTCGACTCGAAGAAGCGTCATGCACAACCCTGAATCGCTCGCCGTCGCGAGCCTGGCCGACGCGGCCACCCGGCACGCCGGGAGCGCACAACTCATTACCGCCGCCCTGATCGGCGTCGCCCTCATCGTCGGGCTGATCACCTGGCTGAAGCTGCATCCGTTCCTCGCGCTCGCGATCGGCGCGGTCACCGTCGGGCTGCTCGCCCGCCTCGGCGCCGCCGACACCGTGGCCTCCTTCGTCAAGGGCTTCGGCTCGACCATGGGCAGCGTCGGCATCCTCATCGGCTTCGGCGCCATGTTCGGCAAGCTGCTCGCCGACTCCGGCGGCGCGGATCAGGTGGTCGACACCCTCGTCAACCGTGCCGGACCGCGCGCGCTGCCGTGGGTGATGGGCCTGGTGGGCGCGATCATCGGGCTACCCATGTTCTTCGAGATCGGCGTCGTGCTGCTGATGCCGGTGATCCTGCTGGTGGCCACCCGATCGCGACTACCCCTGCTGGCGGTGGCGATTCCGGCGCTGGCCGGACTCTCGGCCATGCACGGACTGGTTCCGCCGCACCCGGGACCGCTGGTCGCGGTGTCGGCGTTGAAGGCGGATCTGGGACTGACCCTGGGTCTGGGCGTGCTGGTCGCGGTGCCGACGGTCATCCTGGCCGGTCCATTGTTCGGGAAGCTGGCCGCCCGCTGGGTGAATGTGCCGGTGCCCGAACTGTTCTCCACCACCGAGGCCGAACCCGACGAGGAGCGCGGGCCGCGCCCGAGCTTCGCCGCGACGCTGGCCACCATCCTGCTGCCGGTCGTGCTCATGCTCGGCAGCGCCGTCTTCGACGTGGTGTCCCCCAAGTCCGGGTCCTCGGTGAAGAAGCTCCTGGACGTGCTGGGCACCCCGGTCGTCGCGCTCGGCATCGCGCTGCTGGTCGGCATGCTGGTGCTCGGTCGCGGCGGGCGCATGACCCGGGATCGCCTGTCCGACACCATGAACAGCGCGCTGCCGCCCATCGCGGGCATCCTGCTCATCGTCGGCGCGGGCGGCGGCTTCAAGCAGGTGCTCGTCGACACCGGCATCGCCGCCACCATCGCCGACGCCATCCGCGACTCCAGCCTCCCGGTGCTGCTGCTGGCCTGGTTCGTGGCCGCCCTCATCCGGGTGGCCACCGGTTCTGCGACAGTCGCCACCGTGACCGCCTCGGGCATTCTGGCCCCGGTCGCGGCCGGGCTCAGTAACTCGCACGTCTCGCTCATGGTGCTGGCCATCGGTTCCGGTTCGCTGTTCCTCTCGCACGTCAACGACGCAGGATTCTGGATGGTGAAGGAGTACCTGGGCCTGAACGTGGTGCAGACGCTGAAGTCGTGGAGTGTCATGGAATGCGTGATCTCGCTGTCCGGTCTGGCGGGCGTGCTGGCGCTGAGCGCGGTGATCTGACGATGACAGCCGACAAGCCCCACATCGTGATCCTCATGGGCGTCTCCGGCTCCGGGAAATCGACCGTCGCGGGCATGCTGGTCAGCACCCTGGGCTGGGATCTCCTCGAAGGTGACGACCTGCACCCGCCCGCCAATATCGCGAAAATGGCGGCGGGCCATGCCCTCACCGACGCCGACCGCGAACCGTGGCTGGAGGCGATCGCCGACTGGATGTCGCGGGAGGTGACGGCCGGGCGCAGCGCGGTGGTCACCTGCTCGGCACTCAAACGCTCCTACCGGGACATCCTGCGCCGCAGCATGATCGGCCATCCCGACGCGGTGCTCACCTTCCTGCACCTGACCGGCTCCCGCGACGATCTGCAACGCCGCCTGACCGCCCGCATGGACCATTTCATGCCGCCGGGCCTCCTCGACTCCCAACTGGAAACCCTCGAGAACCCGGGTCCCGACGAGCACATCGTCGGCATCGAAATCGGCCCGCCGCCAGGCGAAGTCGCCGCCGCCGCACTGGCCGCCATCCGTGCCCACAGCTGATTCGTAGCGGCTCGCAGCTGATTCGGAGCTTCAGCCCAGCTTCAGGCTGAATCTCTACGATCACCTGCGTGTACGCACCGAGAATCGCCGCCACGGTCCTGCTCTCCACCGCCCTGATGGCCGCCGGGTGCGGGCACCCGCTGGCCCGCGCCGCCGAGGATCCGACCGTCACCCTCGACTACGGCGGAATGCACCGCCAGTACCTCATCCACTACCCCGCCAACCGGCCCGGCGGCCCGATGCCCGCCGTGCTCGTCTTCCACGGCGGCGGGGGCACGGCCCAGAACACCGCGGGCGCCTTCGGTTTCGACAAGCTCGCCGATCAGGACGGGTTCATCGCGGTCTATCCTGACGGCTACGAGAAATCCTGGAACGACGGCCGCGGCGACGACACCAATGCCAGCGCCGCCCATATCGACGACGTGGGTTTCGTTGCGGCGGTGATCGATCGGATCATCGCCGAGGACAAGGTCGACCCGACGCGGGTGTACGCCACCGGCATCTCCAACGGCGGCATGTTCACCGAGGATCTCGGCTGCCGCCTGTCGGGCAAGCTGGCCGCCATCGCGCCGGTCGCGGGCCCGCTCCCCCAGGCCGACCAATCCGCCTGCACCCCAAGCCATCCGATGCCGGTGCTGGAGATCCACGGCACCTCCGACCCCATCGTCCCCTACGACGGCGGCGTGGTGCGGGTCACCTCCGGACACCACGGGCCCGGCTCGAGCCCGGTGCTCTCGGTCGACGCGACCCAGCAGTTCTGGCGACAGCAGAACGGGTGCGACGCGGCCACCACCACCCCGCTGCCGCAGCAGACCGACGACGGCACCACCGTGACGCTCACCTCCTCGGACTGCTCCGGCGGCGCGCAGGTACAGCTCTATTCGATTGCCGGTGGCGGCCACACCTGGCCCGACGGCCCCCAGTACCTGCCGCAGGCCCTGGTCGGGAAGGTCAGCCACCAGTTCGACGCGACCGACGTCATCTGGCAGTTCATGTCCCGGTTCCACAATTAGCACCGGCCGAACACCGGACAACCAGGGCGAACCGGTACCGTGAGCGGATGCCCGCCATAGAGTTTGCCTGCCGGTAACTCTCGTATGAAACAACCAACGCGCAAGCGCCGGATGGTGACACGAGAGGTAGGCACGTAGCAGATGCCGCAACCGCAGGCCGAGACCGAGATCGACGCCGACCCCCTATTGCGGGCGTCCGCGGCGCCGCCGACCCGCACCCTGGTGGATATTCTCGCCGCGACCACCGCGGCGCACCCCGACGCACCCGCCCTCGACGACGGCGAGGAAGAGCTCAGCTACGCCGAGCTCAGCGCGGAGATCGCCGTGACCGTCGAACGCCTGGCCGCGGCCGGGGTGCGCGCCGGCGACCGGGTCGGCGTGCGCATGCCCTCGGGCACGCGGGGGCTGTACATCACGATCCTCGCGGTACTGCACGCCGGTGCCGCGTACGTGCCGGTGGACGCCGACGATCCCGACGAGCGCGCCAAACTGGTGTTCGGCGAGGCCCGGGTCTCGGCCATCGTGACCGGCTCCGGCATCGAAACGACCGGGGCCGCAAGGGCATCCGAGCCCGAGGGGCCCGCGACCCGCGCGCCCGAGCCCACCGAGGACGCCTGGATCATCTTCACCTCCGGCTCCACCGGCACCCCGAAAGGCGTTGCGGTCACCCATCGCAACGCCGCCGCGTTCGTCGACGCCGAGGCCCGGCTGTTCCTCCAGGACGCGCCCATCGGCCCCGGCGATCGGGTGCTGGCCGGACTGTCGGTCGCCTTCGACGCCTCCTGCGAGGAGATGTGGCTGGCCTGGCGGCACGGCGCCTGCCTGGTGCCCGCGCCGCGCGCCCTGGTGCGCACCGGCGCGGATCTGGGTCCGTGGCTGGTGCGCCGCGAGATCAGCATCGTCTCCACCGTGCCGACGCTGGCCGCCACCTGGCCCGCCGAGGCCCTCGACCCGGTGCGGCTGCTCATCTTCGGCGGCGAGGCGGTCCCGCCGGAGCTGGCCGAACGGCTTGCGGGCAACCAGGATTCCGACCGCCAGGTGTGGAACACCTACGGCCCCACCGAGGCCACCGTGGTGGCGTGCGCGGCCCTGCTCGACGGCGGCTTCCCCATCCGCATCGGCCTGCCGCTGGACGGCTGGGACCTGACGGTCATCGACGCGGCCGGAAACCCGGTCGGCGAGGGCGAATCCGGTGAGCTGGTGATCGGCGGCGTCGGCCTGGCCCGCTACCTGGACCCGGCCAAGGACGCCGAGAAGTACGCGCCGCTGCCGTCGGTCGGCTGGGACCGCGCCTACCGCAGTGGCGATCTGGTCCGCAACGATCGCGCGGGCCTGGTGTTCCTGGGACGCGCCGACGACCAGATCAAGCTGGGCGGCCGCCGCATCGAACTGGGCGAGATCGACAACGCGTTGCAGCACCTGCCCGGCGTGACCGGCGCGGCCGCCGCGATCCGGACCACCAAGGCGGGCAACAAAATCCTCGTCGGCTACCTCACCGGCCCCGACGCGGGCTACGACCTGAGCGCCGCCAGAACCATTCTGGCCGAACAGCTTCCGGCTCCGCTGGTGCCTCGACTCGCCGTAGTCGCCGAACTGCCCACCCGGACCTCGGGCAAGGTGGACCGTGACGCGCTGCCGTGGCCGCTGCCCAAGGCCACCGCCGCCACCGTCGAGAGCGGACTGTCGGAGACCGAGCAGTGGGTTGCGGGACTGTGGGATTCGATCCTGGGTGCGGAGGTCGCCGATCCCAACGCCGACTTCTTCGATCTGGGCGGCGGTTCGCTCGCGGCCGCGCAACTCGTCGCCGCGATCCGGGAACGCTACCCGCACATCGCCGTCGCCGACCTCTACGACCAGCCGCGCCTGGGCGCGCTGGCCGCGTTCCTGGACGGCTCCAAGCCGGTCGCCGCGGTCGAGGAGCGGCACGTGCGCCCGGTTCCGCTGCCCGCGCAGCTGTTCCAGGTGCTGGCCACCATCCCACTGACCACCCTCACCGGACTGCAGTGGCTGACCTGGCTGGCCATCGTCGGCAATGTCGCGGCCTGGTCGGGCTCGCTGCCGTGGCTGCCGCACCTGTCGTGGTGGTGGACGCTGGCCGCGTTCCTGATCTTCATCTCCCCGCCCGGCCGCATGGCGCTGTGCGTGATCGGTTCCCGACTCTTGCTGAGCAATGTTCGCCCCGGCACCTACGCGCGCGGCGGCTGGACGCATCTGCGACTGTGGGCCACGGTGCGGCTCTCCGAGGCCAGCGGCGCGGAAAACCTCTCGGGCGCACCGTGGATGGTGCCGTTCGCGCGGGCCCTCGGCGCGCGCGTCGGACGCGGCGTCGACCTGCACACGCTGCCGCCGGTCACCGGCATGCTCGAACTCGGCGACGGCTGCAGCGTCGAACCCGAAGTGGACCTGTCGGGCTACTGGATCGACGGCGACGTGGTGCACATCGGCCCGATCCAGATCGGGCCCGGCGCGGTGGTCGGCGCACGCTCGATGCTGCTGCCCGGCACCAGGATCGGCCGCAATGCCGAGATCGCGCCCGGCTCGGCGGTCTCGGGCAAGGTGAAGGCCGAACAGGAATGGGCGGGCTCACCGGCGGTGAAGGTCGGTAAGGCACAACACCGCTGGCCCGATGAGACGCCCGCGCGGGCCTCGCACTGGGTGGCGATCTTCGGCATCACCTCCATCGTGCTGGCCGCGGTGCCGATCGCCGCGCTGGGCAGCGGCGGACTGCTGATCGCCTGGTGGATCCGCGACACCGAAACTCTGGCAGCCGGTTTCGGCCGCGCGTTCGCCATCCTGCCGGTCGCCATGCTGCTGGTGCTGGCCGTGTACGCGGTGGTCACGGTGGTGGCCGTGCGCCTGCTGGCCATCGGATTGACCGAGGGCCATCACCCGGTGCGTAGTCGCGCGGGCTGGCAGGCCTGGGCCACCGAACGACTCCTGGATTCCGCGCGCACCTTCCTGTTCCCCCTCTACGCCAGCCTGCTCACACCCGTCTGGCTGCGCCTGCTCGGGGCGAAAGTCGGCAAGCGCGTGGAGATCTCGACGGTGCTGCTGCTGCCGAAGTTCACCGTGGTCGCCGACGGCGCGTTCCTGGCCGACGACACCATGGTCGCCAGTTACGAATTGGGCGGCGGCTGGCTGCGCATCGGCGAGGCCAAGGTCGGCAAGCGCGCCTTCCTCGGCAACTCCGGCATGACCGCGCCCGGGCGGCGCGTGCCCAAGAACGGTCTGGTCGCGGTGCTTTCGGCCGCGCCGTCCAAGGCCAAGGCGGGCTCGTCGTGGCTGGGCAGCCCGCCCACCCGCTTGCGGCGCGCCGCCGAATCCGGTGACACCGCACGCACCTTCGATCCGCCGCTGCGGCTGCGGGTGGCCCGCGCGGTGGTCGAGACCTGTCGGTTGATCCCGGTGTTCGTGACCTTCGCCATCGGGCTGGGCGTGCTGTTCGCCCTCGCCTGGCTGGCCCACACGCTCGGGCATCTGGCCGCCGCCCTGTTGAGCGGACTGGTGCTGCTGGCGGCGGGCGCGCTCGCGGGACTCGTCTCGGTCATCGCGAAATGGCTGCTGGTGGGCCGCATTCGGGCGGTGGAGCATCCGCTGTGGAGTTCCTTCGTGTGGCGCAACGAGGTGGCCGACACCTTCGTCGAGCATGTCGCCGCACCGTGGTTCGCGCGCGCCGCGACCGGTACGCCCGTGCTGAACGTCTGGTTGCGCGGACTCGGCGCGACCATCGGCCGCGGGGTATGGTGCGAATCCTATTGGCTCCCGGAGGCTGACCTCGTGACACTCGGTGACGGTGCGACGGTGGAACGTGGCTGTGTCGTCCAGACGCACCTGTTCCACGACCGCATCATGGCCATGGACACCGTCACCCTCGGCGCGGGCGCGACCCTCGGACCGCACTGTGTCGCGTTGCCCGCCTCCGCGATCGGCGCGGGCGCGACCATCGGACCGGCCTCGCTGGTCATGCGCGGCGACAGCGTGCCGCCGTCGAGCCGCTGGTGGGGCAATCCGATCGCGCCGTGGAGCGGGGGACGCTGATGCCGCCGCGGTTCGACGAACCCATCGACGACTACCTGCCGCAGAACGGAAATCGCGGCTACCGTGTCTCGCGCTACGACCTGGATCTGGTCTACAAGATGTCCAGCAACCGGCTGGCCGGGATCGCGGAGATCACCACGGTCACCACCGGGGTGCGGGAGCGGTTCGCGCTGGACCTGTCCCAGTCGCTCGCGGTGTCGAAGGTGTTCGTCAACGGGGCCAAGCCCGCCAAATACGTGCACCAGCGCGGCAAATTGGTGATTACGCCGCGGCAGAAGATCCCGGCGGGCGGGGCGCTCGTGTTCACCGTGCACTACGCCGGGCCGCCCAAACCGGTGCGCGGACCGTGGGGTGAGGTCGGGTGGGAGGAACTCACCGACGGTGTCCTGGTGGCCAGTCAGCCCAACGGCGCGGCCTCCTGGTTCCCGTGTGACGATCATCCCAGTTCCAAAGCCAGCTACCGGTTTTCGATCACCACCGACTCGCCCTACTACGCGCTGGCCAACGGCACGCTGATGCGCAAGCTGGCCAAGGCCAGCCAGACCACCTGGGTCTACGAGCAGCCCGAGCCGATGGCCAGCTACCTGGCCACCATTCAGATCGGCCAGTACCACAAGCAGCGCGTCGACGCCCCGCGCGGCGCGGTGCCCATGCAGGCCGTGCTGCCGCTGCGGCTGCGCACCGCCTTCGAGCACGATTTCGCACGGCAGCCGCAGATGATGGAGGTCTTCACCGAGAAGTTCGGGCCCTACCCGTTCGAGGCGTACACGGTGGTGGTCACCGACGACGAGCTCGAGATTCCCATCGAGGCCCAGGGCATTTCGGTGTTCGGCGCGAATCACTGTGACGGACGCCGCGGTTCGGAACGGCTCGTCGCCCACGAGCTGGCGCACCAGTGGTTCGGCAACAGCCTCACCATCCGGCAGTGGCGCGACATCTGGCTGCACGAGGGATTCGCCTGTTACGCCGAGTGGATCTGGTCCGAGGCGGCGGGCGGACCCAGCGCCGACCAGCTCGCCCGCACCGCGCACCGCAATCTGGCGCGGCTGCCGCAGGATCTGATGCTGGCCGATCCGGGGGCCGAACTCATGTTCGACGACCGGGTCTACAAGCGCGGGGCGCTGACCCTGCACGCCCTGCGGCTCACCGTCGGCGACGCTCCGTTCTTCGATCTGCTGCGCACCTGGACCGCCCGCTACCGGCACGCGTCCATCACGACCGGCGAATTCACCGATCTGGCCGGGCATTACAACCCGCTGCCGCTGCAATCGCTGTGGGACGCCTGGCTGTATGCCAGGTCACTGCCCGAGTTGCCGACCCGCCCCGCGTACGGGGAGCAACGGTCGACCGGGTAGACTGCCAGCGAACACAGCAGTTGATCATGGATGTGACACGGTCACATCAAGCGTCGTAGATCGCTACCATTCCTGAGCAGCCCCCACTGCGCGGCAAGCTTTCCTTACGGCGATCGATTTTGCCCATCGGCAATCTCGCCACCCATGTGCCCCCGGCGCGGACATCGGTCCGCAGCACGGCTCGGGCAACCCGATGCCCGAAAGGCACCGCAACACCGATGACGAACGTCCAGACTTCCTTTGCCGCGCTCGGCGTCCGCGCACCCCTGGTGCGCGCGCTCACCGAGGCCGGTATCACCGAACCGTTCCCGATCCAGGCCGACACCCTGCCCGATTCGCTGCAGGGCCGGAATGTGCTCGGCCGCGGCAAGACCGGCAGCGGCAAGACCCTCGCCTTCTCCATTCCCATGGTCGACCGGCTCGGCAAGGACGCGGGCCGTCCCATGCCGCACCGGCCGCGCGGCCTGGTGCTGGCCCCGACCCGCGAGCTGGCCACCCAGATCGCCTCCGCCATGGAACCGCTGGCCGCCGCCTACTCGATGACGGTGACCACCATCTTCGGCGGCGTCTCCCAGCATCGTCAGGTGCAGGCGCAGAAGCGCGGCGTCGATATCGTGATCGCCTGCCCGGGCCGCCTGGAAGACCTCATGAAGCAGGGCCTGATCAAGCTCGACGCCGTCGAGATCACCATCATCGACGAGGCCGACCACATGGCCGACCTCGGCTTCCTGCCCGGCGTGACCCGCATCCTGGCCGCCACCCCCGAAACCGGTCAGCGCCTGCTGTTCTCGGCGACCCTGGACAACGGGGTGAACAAGCTGGTCAACCGGTTCCTGCCGGACGCGGTGAAACACTCTGTCGACGAGGCCAATTCGCCGGTCGCCGCCATGACCCACCATGTGTTCGAGGTGTCGAGCGCCGACGCCAAGCGCGCCGTCGTGCAGCGGCTGGCGTCGGGGTCCGAGCGTCGAATCCTGTTCACCCGCACCAAGCATCAGGCCCGCAAGCTGGCCAAGCAGCTCACCGTCGCCGGGATCCCGGCCGTGGACCTGCACGGCAATCTGTCCCAGCCCGCCCGCGACCGCAATCTCGCGACCTTCGCCGCCGGTGACGCCAAGGTGCTGGTCGCCACCGACGTGGCGGCGCGCGGCGTGCACGTCGACGGCGTCGAGCTGGTCGTGCACGTGGATCCGCCCGCCGAGCACAAGGCCTACCTGCACCGCTCCGGCCGCACCGCGCGCGCCGGCAACGCCGGTGACGTGATCACCCTGGTGATGCCGGATCAGCGCGGCGACCTGGCGGCGCTCATGCGCAAGGCCAAGATCGACGTGACCCCGCAGCGGGTGACCCCGGACTCCCCCGCCGTCGCCGAGCTCGTCGGCGAGACGGCCCCGCTGGTCGCGTTCTCCGACCGCGCCGCCGACCCGGTCGCGAAATCGCCGCGGGGCGAGCGTCGTCCGAGCGGTCCGCGTCGGGAGGACGGCACGGGCGCTCCGCGCGGTCGTCGCCGCGGGCGCCCGGTGCGGGACGCGGGCGAGGTCCACGACACCGGGCGTCCCCCGCGAAAGTCCGAGGCCGCCACCGGCGGTCGACC
>NZ_JBSGBY010000218.1:0-12244 GCF_053601505.1 Nocardia sp. NPDC004722 | reverse complement strand
CGCTTCACCGCCGCGGTGGAGCACGCCGAATTGGCGGCCTCCGCCGCGCTGCCGGGAGCCCGGCCGCTCGAGCTCGCGGCGTCGGCGGGCCATGCGCTGCTGGCGTTCCCGGAGGCGCAGCGGGTGCTGGGGGCGGTCTCCGAGGCCATGCTGCAACCGCTCGTCGACTACGACGAGCGCAACGGCACCGACCTCATCGGCTCCCTGCGCGCCTACCTCGAGGCCCACGGCCAATGGGAAACCGCCGCCAATGTCCTCGGCGTGCACCGCCATACGCTGCGCAGCCGAGTCGCGAAGATCGAATCGGTGCTCGGCTGCCAGCTCGACCAGGCCCTGGTCCGCGCCGAACTGCTGCTGGCGGTCATCGCCCGGCGCTGACCGCAGCGGCCGCCACTTCGCGTCTGTCGGCTCCCCACCGGCCGTCTGCTGCTCGGCGTCGACCGTCTCGGCTGGCTACGCGATGGCTGCCGCGGACAGTTCGGCGTTGACCACGCACAGGCGGGCGATGTCGATGGTGCCGGAGTGGTGCAGCCGGGCGACCAGGTCCGTCAGGCGGGCGGCGGCGGGGGTGTTCTTCCAGCGGGAGACGTGGTCGCGGGCCACATCGTCGGCGGCCGCGTCGGTCAGCACCGCGGCGACCAGTGTGTGCCAACGGGAGTGGAGTTCCTCGGCGAGCACGGTGGCGGCGAGGGTCTCCCAGTGGTCGGCGGTGCGGGTCGCGGCGAAGGTGGTCGCCAGGCGGTCCAGGCCGATGAGTTCGCCCAGTTCCCGGTAGGTTTGGGCGACCAGCGCGACCGGCAGCCCGGTGCGGCGCGCGGTATCGCTGAGCGGCAGCGCCTGCGAGAGCAGGCGCAGGTTGGCCTGATTGCGGCCGGGGTGGCCGCCCGGGCGGGGGAGCGCGGCGGTGAGCTCGGCGACCAGCGGTGCGTGATGCCCGATTTCGGCGGACCAGGAATCGGCCGCGCGATGGGTGAGCAGCCAGGCGACGGCCTGTTCGACCGCATCCTGGATACCCCGGAGGACACCCATGCGGACCTGCGGCGGCACGCCGGGCAGCGTCAGCGCCTCCCGCCACCAGCGATCCACGTCGAGGATCTCGTCGACGACGGTGCACGCCAACACGATCTGCGCGGTGTCGACGCCGAGGCGTTCCTCCAGGCGGTGGATCAGGCCGGGGCCGACCCGGTTGATCACCCGATTGGCCGCCGTCACCGCGACGATCTCGCGGGCGACCGGGTGGGCGGCGAGTCGCTCATCGCCCACGCGGTCGCGGACCGACGCTGGGAAGTATTCGGCCAGCAGTCCCGCCACCACCGGATCGTCCGGGGCGTCGGAGGCCAGCAGTTCGTCGCGGACCAGGTTCTTGGCCGTGGCCAGCAGCACCGCGATCTCCGGGCGCACCAGGCCCTGACCGGCGCGCTGCCGGGCCGCGAGTTCGGCCGGGGCGGGCAGGAATTCGGCGGAACGCTGCAGGCCGGTCGCCTGTTCCAGGTTCTCGATGAGACGCCCGTGCCGGTCGACGAGGAAGGGCGCGTGCGTCTCGGCGAGGCTGATGGCCAGGGCCTGCGCGTCGCAGTCGGCGAGCACGGCCCGCACCACCTCGCCTGCATTGGCCGCCAGCAGCGCGTCGCGCTCGGCAACCGTCGAAAGCCCGTCCACCACGGCGGCATTCAACGCGATCTTGAGGTTCACCTCGCGGTCGGAGGTGGCGACGCCGCCCGCGTTGTCGATGAAGTCGGCATTCACCTTGCCGCCCGCGACCGCGAATTCGATGCGCGCCTGCTGGGTCAGGCCGAGGTTGCCGCCCTCACCGATCACCCGGCAGCGCAGCCGGTCCGCGGTCACGCGCACCTCGTCGTTGGACGGGTCGGCGACCTCGGCGTCGAGTTCGGCGGAGGCCCGCACGTAGGTGCCGATTCCGCCGTTGAACAGCAGATCGACCTCCGCGCAGAGCATGGCGCGAATCAGTTGTGGCGCGGTCATTTCCGGCTCGTCGACGCCGAGCAGCCGTCGTACCTGCGGCGAGAGCGGAATCGACTTCGCGGTCCGAGGCCAGACGCCGCCGCCCTCGGAGATGACGGCCGGGTCGTAGTCGGCCCAGCTGCTGCGTTCCAAAGCGGCCAGGCGGGTGCGTTCGCGATACGAGAGCTCCGGGTCCGGATCGGGGTCGAGGAAGAGGTGGCGGTGGTCGAAGGCGGCGACCAGACGCACCCGGTCGGTTTCGAGCATGCCGTTGCCGAACACGTCACCGGACATATCGCCGATACCGGACACCGTGAAGGGCTGGGTGTCCGGGTCGATGCCGAGTTCGGCGAAGTGCCTGCGAACAGAGCGCCACGCGCCGCGCGCGGTGATGCCGAGCGCCTTGTGGTCGTAGCCGGTGGACCCGCCCGAGGCGAAGGCGTCGCCCAGCCAGAAACCACGCGCCACCGCAAGGGAATTCGCCAGATCCGAGAATCGGGCGGTGCCCTTGTCGGCCGCCACCACCAGGTAAGGATCCGCGTCGTCGTACACCACGGTGTCCGGCGGTGGGACGGGCACGCCGTCGACGACATTGTCGGTGACGTCGAGCAGCCCGCCGATGAACGCGGCGTACGCGTGCTCGACCGTGGCCGCGTCGGTGCCGCCGCCGCGCACCACGAAGGCGCCCTTCGCGCCCATCGGGACGATGACGGAATTCTTCACCGTCTGGGTCTTCATCAAGGCCAGCACCTCGGTGCGGAAATCATCGGCCCGGTCCGACCAGCGCAGGCCGCCGCGGGCGATGGCCCCGCCGCGCACATGGCTGCCCTCGACCCGCGTGGAATGCACGAAGATCTCACGGTAGGGGGTGATCGGCCCGGTGAGCGACAGCTTCGACGGATCGATTTTGAACGCTGCAACAGCACGGTCCGGCTGAAACCAATTGGTACGCAGGATCGCCGTGCAGAAGGTGAGCAGGCCGCGCAGCAGTTGATCCTCCGGGCGGGTGGTGGCGGCCTCCAGCCGTCGGCGCGCTTCCGCCTCGGCCCGCTCGGTCGTGCGGGCTCGGTCCGCCGGTTCCGGGTCGAAGCGGGCATGAAACAGGGCGACGAAGGCGCGCACGAAATCCGGATGGCCGCTGAGGATTTCGGTGATCGTCGGTCCGCCCAGCGGCAGTCCCGCCTGGCGCAGGTACCGGCAGGCCGCCCGCACCAGCACGGCATCGCGCCAGCTCAGTCCGGCGGCGGCGACCAGGCCGGTGTAGCCGTCGATCTCGAATTCGCCGGTGGTCGCGGCCAGGAACGCCTCCGCCAGCAACTCCGCCGTCTGCTCGGTCGCGGCGAGACCCTCGGTCCGGAAGGTGAACAGGTGCTCGGTGCCGTCGGTGCCGCCGTCCTCGGAGCTCACCTCGTGGGTGAGCACCGGCAGACCCAGTGCGGAGAAGATCTCGATCAGCTCGGTGAGCGACGGCGCCGCACCCCGCCAGGTCAACCGCGCCCGGGACAGCCGCGCCCCCGGAACGAATTCGAGCCGCGGCGCGGCCTGCCCCCGCTCCCGGTCCAGCATGCCGACCCCTGCTGCGAGACTCATCCGAATCAACTCCCTGCGCGTGACCTTGGTGGTTTCGCAGTCAATCTGCCGCACCGAGACGCAGGACACAGTGGCCGAACCGGAGTGCGCGGGCCGTCACGGCACGCCGAATTGTCGAGACCGATCGGGGGTCTGTTGCGGTGCCTACCGGGTCAGTGCCCGGCCGACGACGGCGTTGTAGATCGCGTTCTCCCACGGTTCGCCCTCGGGCCCGTCGAGGATGTCCTCCAGCAGCGGAGCGCACGCGAGACTGCCCGACCCGTAATGCCCCGACGCCCCCGCGCTGGCGATCACCGCATAGATCACCGTGGCGTACACCTCGGACCGTGACGCCGTCACCACCCCTCCCTTCGATTCGAAGCGCCGCAAGCGATCTTCGACAGCGTCGATCACGTCGCGGAGCGCACGGATCTCGACTTCGGGCCGACCGTCCACGTCACCTACCCCCTCGTGCACGTCGATGCTTACCGGGCAGCGGTCTGCCGGTGCGTCTGGATAGTGGAAGGTCGAACATTGTTGGAACCTCCCCGATTCGGGAACGCGACACCAACAGCACACCATCAGCGATCGGACCATGACACCGGTTCGGCGATATCGTGCCGATGAATTTCAAACTCGCAGTGCGGATTCCGATTTCCCGTAAAATGCACCGCGACTCGGCTGGATGATCGCGGTGGCGAGCTGGCGGCGCAGTCGCCAGGGGAGGGCGCGGAAGAGTTTCGTCATTGCCGCCGCGGTGCCGGTGAGGTCGTCGCGGCCGGAGAGGTAGGCGCGTTGGTCGCGGGCCGCGAGGGTGAAGAAGGCGTCGAAGAACAGCGGGATGTCGGCGGGGGACAGCGACAGCAGGGCGCGTAATCCGGCCTGGCGCAACAGGTGTACGACATGCGCGGAGGCGGGCCAGGTCGGGTCGCCCGCGAGGGTGGCGTCCGCGAGGCGCAGAGAGGCCGCCACGCTGTAGCCGGTGGCCGGGTGGGTGAGTGCGCCTGCCGCGCCGAAGGCGGCTCGGGTGCGGTGGCCGCCGTGCAGGGGGAAGCGGACTCGTTCGAGGGGCTCGTCGCCGGTGAGAACGATGCCGCGGGAACGTAAACGGTGGTGCAGGCGGTCGCGCAGGGTGTCCGGGGTGAGGGCGGGGCGTCCGGCCAGGCACGTTTCCTCCAGCAGGACGCGGTCGCTGCCGAGGGGGACCGCGTAGAGGAACGAGGGCGGCGCGTCCGGGGACGCACCGTTGTCGTCGCGCCAGTCCATGAAGTAGGTGTCCTGGTCGGGCCACAGCGCACGGTCGATGATGACTCCGAAAGCGGTCTGCTCGGCCAGTTTCGCGGAGCGGCCGATGCCGCGGGCGTCGATGACGCGGGCCGCCGGGAGGATTGGGCCCGAGGCCAGCCGGACCGACGGGAGGTCGAGGCCGTGGGCGGAGTGGCGTGCCGCGCGGGTGATTTCGGCGACCCGATCCTCGAGCAGGCGCGCGCCCGACACATCCAGGGAGTCCTGCAAGGCGGCCGTGTCGAGGACGACATAGCGGCGATCCAGTTCGATCCGGCGATGGGTCCAGGCGACAGGCCGGTCCACGGTGGCGGCGATCGCGTCGGGCGCGAGCCAATCCGGGAGTTCGTCGGCCCAGGCGGCATAGGTGGGAATCCAGCGCCGCCGCGGGTTCGGATCGACCAGGGTGACCGTGAGCCCGTGCGCGAGCGCGCGATGGGCGAGGGCACGGCCCGCAGGACCCGCACCGCAGATGAGCAGATCGTCGGTCACCCGATGATTGGATCATGCCGCATGCTCCGCATACGCTTCGGGAATGTGTGCCGGGCCGGGGAGGGCCCGAGTGGGTCGTGAAAGGTGAGCAGATGACGTATCCGCCCGGTGTCGGTGGCCATTCGAATGTTCCGGGACAGGAGCCGAATCCGGACTGGTGGGATCAGCCCGCCCAGCAGACCGGCGAGGCGGGGCCGGTCGATCAGGGCTGGCAGCAGACTCAGGTGAACTGGACTGCGCAGCAGGGGTATTCGCAGGACCCCGGGTATGGGCAGCAGCCCGGGTATCCGCAGGCGGCCATGCAGGCGCAGCCGCCGGGATTTGCGCCGGGCGCGGGCTATGGGCAGCCGCAGGGGTTTCCGCCGCCAGGGCCGCCGAAATCGAAGACCGGAGTCATCGTCGGCGTTGTGGTGGCCGCGATTGTGGTGCTGGCGATCGCCGTCGGCGGGATCGTGCTGGTTTCCAAGGGCGACAACAGCTCCCCGGTCGCTGCCCCGACGACCACCGAGACGGCGCTGACCACCTCCGCGCCCGTCACGACCCGCACCACTGCCCCGGCCACCAGCAAGGCCGCCCCGGCCGGTAAGCCGTTCAGCTACACCGAATACGGCCAGGACTGGAACTTCAAGATGGGTGACGTCGCGCTGCAGGCCACCTACGTCTCCGGACGTGACTACAGCACCTGCGGCCCGATCGACAAGACCGGCAAGATCGCCGGGCTCGGCTGTCGGATCGCCTCGGAGATGGCGTGGAAGGCCGAGAGCGGCGAGGTCATGCTGACCCAGTTGGTGCTCACCATGTCGGATGCCGGCAAGGCGACCGCGGCCAACGGCAAGTTCGCCGACACGGACATCGACCTGCCCGACGGCAGCTACATCGCCGACTTCGAAACCGGCAAGTGGAAGGCCGCTGTGCAGGGCCAGTACGTCGTGTACACCGCCGTCACGGGAACGGCGTCCGTGGACGAGGCCACGGTCGACAAGTACCTGAAGTGGCGCAGCACGGACACCGTCGGCGCGCTCGCGTTCCGCTGACGAGGTCGATTGACAAAACCGTGCCCGGCACCGAATCGTGGTGCCGGGCAAGGATTTTCAGTCGCTCAGATGCCGCCGGTGGCGAGCAGCCCGCCGTCGACCCGCACCGTGGTACCGGTGATCCACGCGGACTCGTCGGAGGCGAGGAATCCGATGAGCGCGGCCACATCCTCGGGCGTGCCCAGCCGCTTCATCGGGTAGACCCCGGCCGCGGCCTCCTCGTCGGCCGAGTAGAGCGCGTCGGCGAACTTCGTCTTGATCACGCCCGGCGCCACCGCGTTGACACGGATCTTCGGCCCCAGCTGCCAGGCGAGTTCCTCGGTGAGCCGGATGAGCGCCGCCTTGGATGCGCCGTAGGCGGCGATGACCCCGGTGGACCGCAGCCCCGCGACGCTGGCCACATTCACCACCGCACCGCCGTGCTCACCCATCCACGCCTTGTATGCCTCCTGTACATAACCCAGCGCCGCAACGACATTCACGTCGAAGATCTTGCGCACGGCGTCGAGGTCGGCATCCATGAGTGCCCCGTACACCGGGTTGATCCCGGTGTTGTTGATCAGCACATCCAGCGACCCGAACTGCTCGACCGCGGTCCGGACCTGCTCCGCCCGAGCCGCCGCATCCCCGGAATTCCCCGCGACCGCGACCACCTTCCCGGCATGCCCGAGCCCCCGCAACCGCTCCGCGGCCTCTTCCAGCGCCTCCGCCTTCCGCGCGGAGATCACCACATTGGCCCCCCGCCGCAGCAGCTCAGCCGCCACCCCGAACCCGATCCCCCGGCTGGCCCCGGTCACCAACGCGCTCTTGCCCACCAAGTCGTCACTCATGTGCAGGCACGTTACTTCAGTCACGTGATCTGCGGGGATTCGCCCCATGCGGGGGTGCGGGATTCGCAGGGAAAATCGAGTTCGGTGCGATCACAGAGGTCAGGGTTTGTTGCCCGGGGCCAGGTCGGCGACCGCGCTGTAGCGCAGCGGTGGTGGAACGGGATTCGGAGCGTGGGCGGCGGTGGGTGCGAGCAGCATGCCGACGTGGTCACCGAAGTCGGTGCGCCGCAGGATCTCACCGGTGAACCAGGCGGACGCGGTGGCCAGGATCGGCAGTGAATGCGGTCCGCGCCGCCATTCACAGTGTTCGAACTTGTCGATGTCGAATCCGGTCTCGGAGCCGAAGAGTTGCGCGAGCGCGAGGGATTCGTCCGACAGCAGGTGCACGGCGAGATGATCCGCGCCGCCCACGACCTCGAACGTGTGATTCCGCTTCGACAGGCAGACCAGGAACCTCCGCGGCTCGATGCTGACCTGGGTCGCGAATTCGACCAGACACCCCGCCTGATATCCATCGGCGACCGCGGTGACGACCAGGACCGGGGCATCGGTGCCCGCGACGATGAGATCGAACACGCTGTTCGTGTCCTGTCCCTCGGGTGGCACGGCGCACCTCCAGCTTCGCGGACGCCGTCTGACCCGCTCGGTTCGGCACGGCATCCTCAGCCTACTCAGACCGGTGGGTCTGTATCTCGCGACCGAGTGGCGGGGCGTCGGCGTCTCCTAGCGTGGGCGCACGGTCGCGGCGTGCAGGCCGCGTTCGTCGCGTTCGACGGTGAAGGTCACCGGCTGGCGCTCGACCAGGGTGCGATAGCCGGGCATGTCGATGCCGGAGTATTCGACGAACACCCGTCGTGTGGGCTGCTGCTCGGGAGCGATGAACCCGAAGCCCTTTGCCGTGTCGAACCACAGGACGACCCCGCGAAGCCGTTGCTCGAGCGCTGCGATTCGTTCCGCTCCGACATCGAGCGCGTCTGAGGTCACCGGCATGTGGGTCTCCTTCGGTCACGACGGTCCGTACGAGGCGGACCGGTTCGATCGGCCCGTCTCAGGGCAGATAGGGCGCCAGGTACTGCACCGACTCGGCGACGTGGGTCGCGGCGAGCCCGGCGCCGATGCCGGTGAATACCCACGACAGCGGTAGCCGGGTCAGCTTGCCGACGACGAAGGCGGTGTGCGGGCCACCGGTGAGGACGAATCGGGCGATCTCTTGCAGCGAGACCGGGTCGGTCACGTGGCAGTAGGCATTCGAGGTATCGGTGAACGGCCTTGCCGTATAGGAAGTTACGACGAAAATCAAGGAGGTGACCGGACCCGGGATGCGATCGAGTTCGGCGATGATCATCTCGTTGTCGCCGTCGCCCTCACCGGTCAGATTGTCACCGGTGTGGCGCACCGATCCGTCCGAGGACGTCAGATGGTCGTAGAACACGACATCGAGCAGATTTTCGCCGCCGAAGAGCAGCGCGGCGAGATTGGCATCGAAGCGATCGGCGATGGCGCGCAACGGATCCGCCTCCATGGCGATCGCCCCGTCCATCGGGTCCCACCCCAGGCCCAAGGCGATGCTCTCGAACGGCTCGCCGTCGACAGTGCGCAGTAGTAGATCTGACATCGGAACGCTCCCGACCCGCCTCGCCGGGTCACAAAATAGGCTGGAGGACTCGAACCCGTCACTGCCGCGGTGCCGAATCGAAAGGGCCGGTGCCGTTCTCGGCGACCGGCCCGTTCGACACTCAGGCGTCGCTGATTCGCCGACACCGGGATCGGTGCGGGCCTTACCGGTTCTGGTGGGCGCGCTGGCGCTTTTCCTCGGCCGCGGCTTCGGCCCGGTCCTTCTCGGCCTGGGCTTCCTTCGCCGCGGCATCACGCTGGGACTCCGCCTTGTCCTGCTGGGCGCGGCCCTCGTCGCGCAGGCCCTCGTTGCCGACGACGCTGCCGGCGGCCTCCTTGGCCTTGCCCTTCACACCCTCGACGAAGCCTTCCGCGCCTTCTCGGGCACCGCTCTTGTCGTGTTCGGACATGGGATCTACCTCCTGTTTCGATGGACATCTCGGATCTACCCGGGCCTGTGGAGCCGAAACAGCCACACCCACAACCTGTTTCGTCACGCCGCGGGACACCCGCCGGTGGCGGCGTCACGGGTGCCGTCGATGACCGCGCGGCGCTGCTCGTCGGTCAGCACCGCCCAGTCGGGGGAGGAGGGGTATCCGGCGATGGTGTCGTCGACGGAGCGGTCCACCGCCTGCTGTCCGGAATCCTGACGAATCTTGTTCAACTTGGGCACGAGGTCGGTGCAGGTCTTGTGCAGCAGTTCGGCGGGGGAGATGGGTGCGGGCACCGAGACCGAGCGTGAATTCTGCGGTGGCACGAGATCTTTGGTGGTCGCGGAGGGCGAGTCCGCAGGCTGGCTGGTCGGACTCGTGCCCGGGTACTTATCGCCGCCGGTCGCGTAGTCGCAGGCGGGCAAGAGCAGGGCGAGGGCGCACAGGGGGACGGCGAGTCGAGTGGTCACAGCCCGCGGATGCCCGGCCGTTCACCTTCGAAACGGTTCGGTCTCGGCGGCCTCGCCGGGTTCGTCGCGGGGCGGCAGGACGGGATTCTCCGTGGCTGGGTGCCCTTCCTCGATCCGGGCGCCGCGTGCCAATTCGGCGTCGAACGCCGCGCCCAGCAACACCGCCAGATTGGCGAGCCAGAGCCAGACCAGGAAGATGACCGCCCCGGCGAGCGAGCCGTACACCTTGTTGAATGAGCCGAAACGGCTCGCGTAGACGGCGAACCCGGCCGAGGCAATCACCCAGATCAACACCGCCAGAAAGCTTCCCGGGGTCAGCCAGCGGAATCCGCGCTGGTGGACATTGGGCGCCGCCCAGTACAGCAGTGCACAGATCAGGCTCATCAGCAGTGCCAGCACCGGCCATTTGGCGATGCCCCAGACCTGCACGGCGGTGTCGCCGACGCCCAGCCAGCGGCCCACCCGATTCGCGAGACCGCCCGTGACGAGCAAACCGATCGCGCAGGCCGCGACCGCCGACCCGACCGCGAGGGTGAGTCCCACCCGCAGCGGCAGTGTCTTCCATACCGGACGCCCTTCATCGACGCCGTACAGCGAGTTGGAGGCTCGGATGAACGCGCCGATATAGCCCGAGGACGTCCATACCGCGCTGGCCAGACCCACCGCCGCGAGTGGTCCGGAATACGAATGCGCGGCGCGCAATTGGCCGAGGCTGTCGATCACCAGGCCGGTGCCGTTGCTCGGTCCGAGGTCGCGAATGGTCGAGACCAGCGAATCGATGGCCGCCGGATCCAACAGCGCCAGACCGGCCGTCAGCGCCAGCAGCCCCGGAAACAACGACAGCACACTGTAATAGGTGAGCGCCGCGGCCCAGTCGGTGATCCGATTCGACCAGACGGTCGCGAAAACCCTTCGCGCCGCCGCGAACCAGCCTCCCCACAACAGCTCCGTAGGCCGGTCGATCCGTCGTCTGATCATTGTCTCTACCTCCGCGCGAAGACCGGATACCCCGACTTGTCGCCGGATAACGGCAGGCCGCCGGGCGCGGCCGGGACGGCGCCGACGTATCCGTGAATACGTCGGCGCGGCAGGGCTATCCGTCTTCCGAACGGCGGCTGGAAGCGGATGACGCTGTGCCGCAGAGTGGACGGTTCCTCGAGGTGCTGATGAGTGTTTCGGACTGGTTGATCAACGCGGACGAGCGCGGAAATCCCGCTACCCGGTTGGACCGGCGGCATCGAAACGGGTCGGCCTGGACGCCAGGCAACGAGGTCCGACCCCTGCTCCACGGCGTGTCGTACTTCGCCGAGCTGCTCCGCTGCGTGCGTGCGATGCGGCGAGGTGACCTGTTGCTGTTTACCGATTGGCGCGGCGATCCGGACGAGGCGATGGACGACGAGGGCATCGAGGTCTCGCGAATGTTGTGTGCGGCCGCGGCCCGTGGAGTCGTGGTCAAGGGGCTGGTGTGGCGCTCGCACCTGGACGCCTTCGCGTTCAGCGAGGAGGAGAACCGTCATCTCGGTGAGGACATCGAAGCCGCGGGCGGCGAATGTCTGCTCGATATGCGGGTGCGCCCGGGAGGATCTCACCACCAGAAGTTCGTCGTGCTCCGGCATCCGGGTCGGCCGATGTTCGATGTGGCGTTCGTCGGCGGGATCGATCTGTGCCATAGCCGCCGCGATGACGCGCAGCATCGGGGCGACCCTCAGCCGCAGTCGATGGCCGCCGTGTACGGCCCTCGTCCGCCCTGGCATGACATCCAGCTCGCGATCCGCGGACCGGCCGTCGGCGATATCGAGACCGTGTTCCGGGAGCGATGGGACGATCCGACACCGTTGAACCGCAACCCCTTCGACCGCATCCTCGATTCGTTCCGGAACGCGGACTCCACCGCGGGACCGCTGCCCGTCCAGCTGCCGGACCCGTGTCCGCGCGGTGCGCAGCTCGTTCAGGTGCTGCGCACCTACCCCCGTCGACACCCCGGGTATCCCTTCGCACCGGCGGGGGAAAGGAGTATCGCGGCCGCGTATCGCAAGGTCCTCGCCGCTGCCCGAAGCTTGATTTACCTGGAAGACCAGTATTTGTGGTCGGGTGAGGTGGCCGAATGCTTCGCCGAGGCGCTGCGCGCCACGCCGGATCTACGCCTGATCGCCGTGCTGCCACACCATCCCGACCAGGACGGTCGACTGTCACTGCCGCCGCAGCTGATCGGGCGGCAGGCGGCGCTCGATCGCCTGCGTGAGGCCGGCGGCGACCGGGTGGCCGTCTACGGCATCGAAAACCCAGCGGGGACACCGATTTACGTGCACGCGAAAGTCTGTGTGGTCGATGATGTGTGGGCCACGGTCGGATCGGACAACCTGAATCGCAGATCGTGGACCCACGATTCCGAGCTGTCGTGCGCGATCGTCGACGAGACGCTCGACCGGCGAGATCCGGTCGCGGTGGATCGATTCGCCGATGGGGCCCGGGTTTTTGCCCGGGAAGATCCAATTTCTTGGCTGGAGTGTTCATGTCCGGCGCCTTCGTCCAACCTCGTTTTCCGCTTCCGAATCCCT
>NZ_JBSGBY010000217.1:0-12273 GCF_053601505.1 Nocardia sp. NPDC004722 | reverse complement strand
AGCTTGGAATCCGGTTCATCGGTATCCCGGATCGATTGCTCGACCGATTTGGTGCGGAACATTCCGCTCGCGAACGCCACTTTGCGTTTTCCTCTCTGTTACTGCGATCTAGAGGGCCCGGGGGATGGCGTCCAGACGCCGTTCCGCGAACCTGTTGGCCGCCGCACCGGTGCCGATGCCCTCGGCCTTGGATTCCGCGATGATGTCGCGGCAGCGGTCGAAGATGCCCCTCACCGCGTCTTCGACCTCGACCGGCGCCGCCTGGCGCAGCTCGCCGGCCACCTGAATGAGCCCACCCGCATTGGCCACGAAATCCGGGACCCAGGTGATACCGCGCTCGTTCAGGCTGTATTCCACTGCGGGCGTAGCCAACTGGTTGTTGGCCGCGCCGCAGACGAGTTTCGCCTCGATGGCCTCGGCGCTCGACAGGGTGAGCGTGCCGCCGAGCGCACAGGGGGCGTAGACGTCGACCGGAGCGGTGGAGACGGTGCTCAACAGTCGAACCGAGGGGTGGGTGCTCGAAAGGCGTTCCAGCGCGGCCTGGTTCACATCGGTGGCGCAAACCTCCGCGCCGTCGGCGAGTAGCAGGGCGATGAGTTCGCTGCCCACCTTGCCGACGCCCTCGATGCCGACCGTGCGACCGGCCAGAGTTGGTGCGCCCCAAACAGATTCGGCACCTGCGCGCATGGCGTTGAACACGCCGAGTGCGGTCAGCCGGGCGCTGTCGCCGGAACCGCCCGCGCCCGCGCTGCGGCCGGTGACATGGCTGGTGTAGCGGCCGATGGCATCCAGATCGTCGGTATTGGTGCCCACGTCACCGGCGGTGATGTACCGCCCGCCAAGCGATTCCACGAACCGCGCGTACGCCGCGAAGAGCTCCTCGCTCTTGTCCAGCGCCGGATCGCCGATGATGACGGCCTTGCCGCCACCCAGATCGCACCCGGCCGCCGCGGCCTTGTACGTCATGCCCCACGACAGCCGCAGCACATCGTCCAGTGCCGCCGACTCGCTCGCATACGGGTACATCCGGGTTCCGCCCAATGCCGGTCCCAGCGTGGTCGAGTGAATCGCGATGATCGCCTTGAGCCCGCTCTTGTCGTCCTCACAGAACACCACCTGCTCGTGGCCGCGGGCGCTGAGTTCGTGTGCGCGGCCGAAAACCCCTGCCTCGGTGTGCATTGCGGTCACAATCGATTCCTTTCAGTACGCCGCTTGTGGCGGCGGGTGGGTGGCCGCGTGGTGGGCGGCCGGATGGTGCCGGGTTCACGGCACGGCTCATCGCGGCACGGCGGTGGGGACCGCCGTACGACGAAGGGGTATGGAGTTGATCGGGAGTGCGCGAGTTCAGCCGTCGAGGCCGAGGTCGCGGAGGCGGGCTCGGTAGAGCTCGACGTTGGCGAGTTTCACGTCCTCGTAGCCGCGGACCAGGTCCGGCAGGGCGGCTGCCTCGGTGGCGGCGGCGTAGCTCTGGTCGGTGAGTCCGGCGGCGAGGCGATGGATCATCTCGGTGTAGTGGGACAGCAGTTCCCGTTCCACCTTGCGGACGTGGGCGTAGCCGAAGGGGTCGAGTTTGGTGCCGCGCAGGGCCTTGCCCTTGGCGAGGAGTTTCAGGGCCACATGGGATTTGGGGGTGAGGCCGATCTTCTTCTTACGGCCCATGGCGCGCAGCACCGGGGGATGCAGCTTGTAGGTGAGGTTCTCGCCGCCGGGGACCTGGGCGGAAACCTCTTCCAAGAAAGCGGGATCCACCAGTAGGCGGGCTACCTCGTACTCGTCCTTGTAGGCGGTGAACTTGTACAGCCCGCGCGCCACGGCCTCGCTGAACTCGGTGCGCGTGGTGACCGTGCGCTCGGCGGTCCAGGCGGCCTGGACCGTCTCGACGTAGCGTCGGGCGACCTTCACGTTCTGGAAGTCGACCAGTTCGGCGGCACGCAACTCGACCACCCGCCGGACCTCGCCGTCGAAGTCGGTGCCCGCCAGCAGTTCCGCCGGGGCGACCCGCGGACTACGCCGAGCCGCAGCCGATTCCGTGGCCACCGCGAAGGCGTCGGGGTCGGCGATGGCGACCCGCCCCCACCGGAAGGCCGCGATATTGGCCTCGACCGCGACCCCGTTGATGCCGATCGCCTCTTCGATCGAGGCGGCGGGCAGCCGCAGGCCGCCGGTCTGGAAGGCCGCGCCGACCATCAGGAAGTTGGCGGCGGCGGTATTGCCGAACAGCCGCTGCGCGGCCGCCAGCGCGTCGAAGTCGAACAGTGAATCCGACACCGCGGCAAGACGTTCCAGCAGCGACCCGGTCTCCGGGTAGGCCACCGACTTGTCGTAGACCATGTCCCCGGTCGGGGTCTGGCTGGTCGAGGCGACCACCACGGTCGACGACGGATTGCCGTATTGCAGGTTCTTGGGATCGGCCGCACCCAGCAGGTCGATGGCCATGATGCAGTCCGCGCTGCCCGGGGTGAGCCGGTTGGACGGCTCCAATTCCGTTGCCGAGAACCGCAGGTGCGACAGCACCGGCCCCGCCTTCTGGCTCAGTCCGATCTGGTCGAGGCTCTCCACCGCGTACCCGGCGCGCAGCGCGGCGGTCGCCAGCACCTGGTTGACCGTCACGATGCCGGTGCCGCCGATGCCCGCGATGAGCACGTTCTGGGTGCCCAGCGGCGCGCCCAGCCCGGGATCGGCGACGGCGGGCGGCTCGGCCGTCTTGCGCTTGGAACCCTTGCGCCCCTTGCTCTCCGGGTTCACCTCCACCGTGACGAACGACGGGCAGTCGCCGTCCAGGCAGCTGTAATCGGTATTGCACGAGGTCTGATCGATGCGTGTCTTGCGCCCGAACTCGGTGTCGACCGGTTGCACCGACAGGCAGTTGGACTTGGTGCCGCAGTCGCCGCAGCCCTCGCACACCGCCTCGTTGATCACCACGCGGGTATTGCGCACCGGCAGGGTGCCGCGCTTGCGCTGGCGGCGGGCGTCGGCGGCACAGTGCTGGTCGTAGATCAGCACGGTGACGCCGGGGATCTCGCGCAGCATCTTCTGTGCCTCGTCGAGCCGGTCGCGATGCCACAGCAGCGTGCCCTTGGCGAGCGCTTTGCGGTGGTGCCGCTGGGGTTCATCGGCGCAGATGATGATCTTCTTGACGCCCTCGACGGTCAGCTTGTGCGTCAGCTGCGCGACCGACAGCTGCCCCTCCACGTCCTGCGCGCCGGTCATGGCGACGACCTCGTTGTAGAGCAGCTTGTAGGTGATGTTCACCCCCGCCGCCACACACGCCTGCACGGCCAGCTGCCCGGAGTGGAAGAACGTGCCGTCGCCGACATTCTGGAACAGGTGCGGCACATCGGTGAACGGGGCCTGCCCGATCCACTGGCTGCCCTCGCCGCCCATCTGCGTCAGCCCCGTCACCGCGCTGTCACTGCGCCCGGACAGCGTGACCAGGGTGTGGCAGCCGATCCCGCCGCCGCCGATCGAACCCTCCGGGATGGCGGTGGAGCGGTTGTGCGGGCAGCCGGAACAGAAGTACGGGGTGCGCTTGGCGGACAGTACCTCCAGCGAAAGCGCGGGCGGGGGAGCCTTTTTCAGCTCGACGTGATCGCGCAGCACCCGCCGCAGCGGAGCCAGCAGCCGCCCCGCGGTGAGCTCGCCGTCGAACGGCATGAGCGGCAGGCCATTTCCGTCCAGCTTGCCGAGGATGCGCGGGGCATCGGCGGTGCCGTAAAGGATTTCGCGGATCTGGGTCTCGATGAAAGCGGTCTTGTCCTCCACCACGATCACCTGGTCGAGGCCGCGCGCGAACTCGGTGACCCGCTGCGCCCCAACGGGATACGGCATGCCGATGCGCAACAGGCGGATCCCCGCCCGGTGCATGGCCGCCTCGTCCACGCCCAGATCGACCAGCGCCTGCCGCACCGCGTCGAAGGTGGTGCCGGTCGCGGCGATACCGAGCCGCGCGTCGGCCGGATCCACCTCGATCACATCGAGCTCATTGGCCGCCCCGAACGCGCGCACGGTCGCCCAGCGCGGTCCGTACAGATCCGCCTCGGCCAGCACGCTGTCCGCCGGGGCCGCCATCGGCCGCTGCCGGTAGGCGAAAGTCTTTCCCTCCCACTGCACTTCGGGCACCGAAATGGGCAGTTCGGCCACCGAGGAGTCCACCGTCCACGCGCCGTCGGCGACATCGGCCACGATCTTCATGGCCACGATGCAGCCCGAGGCGCGGGACAGGGCCACGCCCTGCATGCCCATGGTGATGATCTCGCGGGCATTGCGCGGGAACAGCACCGGCACACCCATGGCCGCCAGCGACCGCTCGCTCACCGCGGGCACCGTCGAGGACTTCGAGGCCGGATCATCGCCCACCAGCAGCAGCACGCCGCCGCGCGCGTTCACCCCGTACATGTTCGCGTGCCGGATGGCATCGGTGGCCCGGTCCACGCCGGGACCCTTGCCGTACCAAACCCCCACCACGCCATCGTGGGTCGGCGTCCCGGCGGGCAGATCGGCCTGGCTGCCCCACACCGCGGTGGCCGCGAGCTCCTCGTTGAAGCCCGGCACGAACGCGATGTCGTGCTCGGCCAGCACATTCGGCATCCCCAGCAACATCTTGTCGACCCCGCCGAGCGGACTGCCCTGATAGCCGGACACGAAGGTCGCGACCCGGTGTCCGGCGCGCATATCGCGCACATGCTGCTCGACCAGCAATCTGGCAATGGCCTGCACACCGGTGAGAAGGACCGGACCCGCGCCCGACCGGTAGCGGTCGGCGAGGTCATAGGGCGTAGCCGGTTCGGCCTGCCGTACAGGCGCCCAGGCAACGTCGGTCATGGACAGTCACCAACTCTCCACAGCCTTGTGAGCTGCACACGAAGGGGATCAAGCGATCGGTGCAGCGAAATCTGCCGTGATGTGTGATCTGTGTCAACCGTGGCGCGAAAAGTTGATCAGATTGCTCAAAAGTGATCTGGAGCACTGTGACGCGCGCATCATTCTGTTCAGCGTCACAGCGCTCCGCGCGTCAGTCGGCGGCCGCCTGACTCGTGAGGTGCTCGACGAGCGGCAGCGACCGATACTCCACCGGAGTCGCCAGGGCGAGCATGGTTTCGGTGTGCTTGACCCCGGGGATGGAATGCACGCGCTGAATGATCGCCAGCAGATCCGGCTGCGAACGCGCGGCTATCCGCACCAGCAGATCCCCGCGCCCCGTGGTCGCGTGCACCTCGAGCACGTTCGGGAACTCCCGCAGCGCCTCGACGATGTCGTTCATCTTGTTCTGATTCAGCTCGATCCCCAGGAACGCGTGCACCGCGAACCCGATCGCCTCGAGGTCCACATCCGGCGGATAGCCCCGCACCACCCCGGAGGCTTCCAGCCGCTTCATCCTGGCCTGCACCGTGTTCCGCGCGATCCCCAGCCGCTGCGCCAACTCCAGGATCGGCGCTCGCGGATCGGCCGCCAACTCCGCCAGCAGCGCGGAATCCAGCCCGTCGATCTTGATGCTCATAACGCATTCTCGCACTCCGGAACCCGGCCGACCGGAGGGCCGGGGATAACGCGGATTCCGTCGTACTCGATGATCCAGTCGTGCAACGTGAGCGGAGGGGAATCATGAAGGCCAGGTCAGCGGCGCTGGTTTCGGCGGCGGCAGCGGTAGTGCTCGCGGTGAGCGGGTGCGGCCCGTCGAGCACGCCGGGGGGTTCGGCGACGACGGCAACGGCCGCGGCGCAGCAGCCCGCGGCACCGGCGGGCAGCGGGCACGGACTGTGCTTCGACGTGAATTCTCAGTTGGCGCAGTCGGCGCTGGCTCGGCAGGCCGCGCCGCCGGTGCGGGGGTGGAAGGTCGGGCAGAGCAGTGACACTGCCCTGTCGGCGGGGTGCGACGGGGCGCTGTCCTGGATGGAGATCGACTCGGATGTGAATCATCCGTACACCCAGATCCTCTTCTTCACCGGTGGTGAATACCTCGGCACCGCGACGTCGGACCCGTACATGTACACGCAGATCACCGGCCACACCCGGACCTCGCTGACGCTGACCTATCACTGGCTGCAAGGCAATGAGGCCATGTGCTGCCCGACCGGCGGACCCAGCGTCGTCACCTTCACCCTCAACGGCACCAAGGTGACCGCCGACGGCCAGTTCCCGCCGCACACCTGAGTCGCGCTCACCACCGCAGTAACAGCATGGACAGTCTAACTATCGATAGTTACGCTATCTGGTATGAGTGCTACGACTGTCAGTCCTGCTCCCGTTCGAACGTCCTGGCATCGGCCGCTGCTCTGGCTGGCGGCGGCCATGGCGGTGCTGGTGGTTATCTCGGTGGGCGGCATGGTGTTCGACCGTCGGGTCATCACCGGCCTGCCCGCCTGGGACAAACCGGCGAAATTCGCTCTCTCCGTACTGATCTACGCGGTCACCTGGGCGTGGCTCATCCCGCAATTGCCCAGGGGTGGGCGGCTCGCGCGCTGGGCGGGCAGCGTGGCCGCTTTGCTGCTGGGCCTCGAGATGGTGATCATCGTGGTCCAGGTGGTGCGGGGAACCACCAGCCATTTCAATCTGAGCACCCCGTTCAACAGCACCCTCTGGTATCTGATGGGGATTTCGATCGCCGGGGTCTGGCTGGCCACCGCCGCGATCGGGCTGGTGCTGTGGCGTAACCCGGGCCCGGATCGGGCCCGCGCCTTGGGAATTCGCTACGGTACCGTGCTGTCCCTGATCGGCATGGCACTCGGATTCCTCATGGTCTTGCCGACCCAATCGCAGGGCAGCCGCCCCCGCCTCATCGCGGGCGCGCACACCGTCGGCCTGCCCGACGGCGGCCCCGGCCTCCCGCTGCTCGGCTGGAGCACTGTCGGCGGCGACCTGCGCATCCCGCACTTCGTGGGAATCCATGCCCTGCAACTGATTCCGCTGGTGGTGATCGCCCTGGAACTGCTGGCGACCCGCCTGCCCGCCCTGCACGACGTCGCCCGCCGAACCCGGCTGGTCACGATCGCCGCCGCGGCCTATGCCGTGTTGCTGGGCGTGGTGACCTGGCAAGCCCTGCGCGGCGAGTCGATCGTCCATCCGCAGGCGCTGACCCTCACCGCGCTCGGCATCCTCCTGATCGCCACCTCCGCCGCCGCCACCTGGGCGGTGCGCCGATGATCCCCACCCTGTTCACCCTGGTCTTCTGGCTAGCCGCCCCGTTCTGGGCCGCCATGATCCTCGCCCCGCGACATCGCTGGACCGCACGACTGCTCTCCTCGCCGTGGATCGCGGTCCCACCCCTGCTCGTCTACCTGGCGATCATGCTCCCGCACTTCCCCCAATTCTTCGCCGCCATGACCCGCCCCGACCTCCACACCCTGCGCGACATCCTTGGCGCAGACTGGGGAGCCGCCGCAATCTGGGCACACCTGATCGGCTTCGACCTGTTCATCGGCCGCTGGATCTATTTCGACAGCAGGGCCCGCTCGATCTCCGCCTGGCTCATCTCACCCGTTCTGTTCGTGACGATCCTGCTGTCCCCGATCGGCCTCCTGTCTTATCTGCTCCTGCGCAGTTCGCGGGTGGGAACGGACGCCCCCAAAAGCGGGGGCATGCGAAGGGGGTGGGGATCGGGGAACAGTGCTATTCGCAAAATGAAACATGCACAGTTCACATCGTCGAATCGGGAATGACCGCTCTATGCGTACTCGGACATCAGCTCGCACCCTTGTCGCGGCCGGCATGACTGCCGCCGCCTCCGTTCTGACCGTGATCGGTGGCGGGACGGCCGCCCATGCCGACGTGGCGGGCACGGGAATGACCGTGCAGGGCAGTAACTTTCAGGTCGGGCAGACCTACAATGTCGTCGTCCCGGTGTCCGGATGCTCGGCGCCGGGGCTGTCGGACACCGTCGGCGGCGTGACCGTTCGGTCGGCGTGGGCGGTCACGTCGAGCCTTGCCGCTGGAACTCCTTGCAGTGGAACGACATCCACGGAGACCATTGCGTGGACCCCGCTCGTCGGTGGCACGCATGTGCTCGGTCTCGGATACGGCAACAGCAACCCGAACCTGCCGCCCTTCACCGACTTCGGAACCGCGACCGTTCAGGTCGCCGGTGGCGCGAGCTCGGACCCCGAGTCGTGCGGCAACTCGGCCTCGACGCTGTGCACCACGGTTCACGGCAGTCCGGTGGCGGGATGCGCGCTCACCGTGACCATTTCGAACATCCCGGCCTCGCTGGCGTCGTCGGGGTCGGCCGTACTGTCGAGCCTGAGCGCGGGATCCACCGTCCGCAACGCGTGGGTGGTCGACAACGGCACGAACACGGGTACGACGGCCATCAACGGCAGTTCCGTCACCTTCAAGTGGACCCCCGCGGCGGCCGGACTCCATCACCTGGTGGGCCAGTACGACACCGGAGCCCAGCCCGGCTTCCTCAGTGACGCGGTGATTCTCCCCGGCGGCGCCGGTGAGATGTGGCTGCCGGTGGCCGCCTCCGGCAGCCAGCCCTGCGCCTGATCCACCGGGAGCTCCACGCCTGAGGCGAAGGGAGTTCTGCGCCTACCGCCGCCGGATGCGCACCGCCGTGCCGTAGGCGCAGATCTCCTGGCCGCTGTCGCCGAAGTCGTTGGCGTCGAAGCGCATTGCGAGAATCGCGTCCGCGCCCTTCTCGCGGGCGAGCTCGATCATTCGCTGCTGGGCCTCGATCCGGCTGTCGTAGAGCATCTTCGTCATGCCCTTGAGTTCACCGCCGAACATGGACTTGATGCCCGCGCCGATCTGCGAACCGAGATGGCGGCTGCGGACCGTCAATCCGAAGACGTCGCCGAGGACTTCGACGATCTCGTAGCCGGGCAGATCGTTCATGGTGCTGACCATCATGGTGTCCGCGTTCGCCTGACCGGTCGCGCTGCTGTCGACGCTCACAAGGTGTCCTCTCGCTGGGTGCTCGTTCTCCTTCGATCTTCGGCATCCGGGCCGCTCGCGGCATCGCCCGCAGGTGCCGAGCCGCGTCATCCTCAGGTCGCGTGACCCGGCCGCCGATGTACGACTTGCGACGGCGTCGGCCTCAGGGGCGAACCCGGCGCTATCGTTCGACCGTGCACACCGAGGCTCAGGCCATGCAATCCGCCGCGGGGACCCGCCTCAACCGGAAGGGGCGGGAGACCCGGCAGCGGCTGCTGGATGTCGCGATCGGCTGTCTCGCCGAGGGATCCGGTGAACCGCTGTCGGCGAATCGGGTCGCGCGGGAGGCCGGGGTCAGCTGGGGCACGCTCAAGCATCAGTTCGGCGATATCGACGGGTTGTGGGCGGCGGTGCTGATCGAGCTGACCGATCGCAGCGGCGCCAACAGCCCCGAGGTGTGGCCGCGGGTCTCCGGCTCGATCCGGGATCGGGTGTGGGAGATGGTCGATGCGATGTGGACCATCCTGGACACGCCCGAGGGCCGAGCCGTCGAAACCCTGCGCGGCGGCCTGCCCACCGGTCAGGCCGAACGGCTGGCGGACTTCCCGCTGACCGCCGCGGCCATGGCCGGGTACGAGGACGCCTGGCTGCGGGCCTTCGACTACTTCCTGGCGGACCTGTCGCTGGATGCGGGCAAGCTGCGCGGCGTGCAGCGGCTCATCCCGATGGCCATGCGCGGCATCAATAACGAGAGGCGGCTGTCATCGGCCGCCGAACTGGCGAGCGCACGCCACTGCCTGGTCGACGCGATAGCGGTCTACCTGGACTGATCCACATTCTTTGAGAACCCTCGTTGACAATTGCGGAGGGGAGGTCCACTGTTACCTCCAGCTTTTCGCGATCAGTCAGGAGTGATCCATGTCTCCGTCTCCCGATGACCAGGGCATGCGTCTGCAGCGCAGCAGCCGCGATACCGCCGCCCTGATCCCTCGCCTCACCGCGTGGCTGGCCACCCAGCTGCCCGAGGGGGCCGAGCCGGAACTCACGCTGGGATCCGGCATCGACAGCAACGGGATGTCGGCGGAAACCCTTACCCTGACCCTGAATTGGCGCGAGGCCGGAACATCGCACAGCGCCGACCTGATCGCCCGCGTGGTCCCGGCCCCCGGCGACTTCCCCGTCTACGAGCACTACAACCTGCCCGACCAATTCGAGGTCATGCGCCTGGTGGGCGAGTCGAGCGACGTCCGGGTTCCCCGGGTGCGGTTCCTGGAGCCGACCGGTGACGTGCTCGGCACGCCGTTCCTGCTGATGGACCGCATCGACGGGCTGGTGCCGCCGGATGTCATGCCCTACAGCTTCGGCAACAACTGGCTCTTCGACGCCGACCCGCAACAGCAGCGCCGGGTCCAGGACGACACCATCCGGACCCTGGCCGCACTGCACGCGATCCCGGACGCGGCAACGACTTTCGCGTTCCTCGACCCGGCTCAACCCGGCGACACCCTGCTCGAGCGGAACCTGAACCGCGCCCGCGCCTGGTACGAGTACTCGGTGCGGGACACCGGGCGCTCACCGCTGGTGGAGCGAATCCTGGCCTGGCTCACCGCCAATCTGCCGGAGCCTTCGACGTACGAGACCGTGCTGTCGTGGGGCGACGCCCGCTTGGGCAACGTGATGTACCGGGATTTCACGCCGGTCGCGGTGCTGGACTGGGAGATGGCCACGATCGGCCCCCGCGAACTCGACGTGGCCTGGATCGTATTCGGGCACCGCGTGTTCCACGCCATCGCCAACAACTTCGGCCTCCCCGGGATGCCGGAGTTCATGCGCGAGGACGACGTGTGCGCGGCCTACGCCGAGTACTCGGGCGTGCGGCTCGCCGACCTCACCTGGTACACGATGTACGCCGCCCTCAACTACAGCGTCGTCTTCCTGCGCGCCGGTGGCCGCCAGATCCACTTCGGCGAGATGGAGCGGCCCGCGGACATCGAGGTGCTGCTGCACCATCGGGCGCTCGTCGAAGAGATGCTCACCGAACTCGGTGCCTGACAACAATATTCGACCATTCCGTTCCGAAAACTCTGGGGAATTCTCGTGACCGAACAACTCAACGAACTGGCCTACTACTGCATCACCCGCCACCCGGCCGACGCCCGCGTCCTGCTCCCGGAGGCCCGGGACGCGGAGCGGCTCGGGCTCGGCTCGTGCATGATCGGCGAACGCATGACCGTGAAGGACTCCGCGGTCCTCTCCGGCGGGCTCGCCGGATGCACGACCGACCTCGGAATCGCCGCCGCCGCAACCAATCACCACACCCGCCACCCGATGGTCACGGCCACCATCGGCTCCACCATGCAGGCCATGACCGAGGGCCGCTACGCCATGGCGTTCGGACGCGGCATGGCGGCGAACTGGAAGGCGATCGGCCTGCCCGCCGTCACCGAGGCGCAGCTGCGGGATTTCGTCGGCATCCTGCGCCGGCTGTGGGCGGGGGAGACCATCGTGAATCACGATGGCCCCGCGGGGAAATGGCCGGTCCTCTACCACCAGAACGGCCTCGACGACGCGCCGCCGATCGGCTTCGTCGCCGTGGGTCCCAAGACCATGGAGCTCGCGGGCGCGATCGGCGACTTCGTCGTGCTGCACACCTTCTTCTCCGACGAGGCGACCGCGAATTCCGTTGCGGCCGTGCGCCGCGGCGCGGAACAGGCGGGCAAGGATCCCGACAGCGTGCGCATCTGGTCGTGCCTGGCGACCGCGAGCGACGCGCTCTCCGAAGAGGATCAGCTGCGCCGCCGCACCGGCCGCCTCGTCACCTACCTGCAGGCGTACGCCGACATCCTGATCACCACCAACGGCTGGGACCCGCAGGTGTGGGACCGCATTCGCGCCACCCAGCTGTACCAGGATGCCGCGGCGGCCGGACCCATCGACGCCTCGGCATCCTTCGAGACCCTCCAGCGGATCGACGAGCTCATCCCCGACGAGTGGCTCGCCCCCGCCGCCTACGGCACCCCCGAACAGTGCGTGAAGAAGATCTCCCGTGAATACGACCTGGGCTGCCACTCGGTGATCATGCACGGGGCCAGCCCGCACGAACTGGAATCGGTCGTCGACGCCTACCGCGCCAACCGGCCCGTGCTGCGCCGCGCGGTCGCGGCGAACCCGGGCAAGTTCGCCTGAGCGCGGCCGCACGGTCGAAATCCGCATGAGCGCAACCGGTCCCAGGAGTAGTACGCCCCGCTAACGTCCTAGGGTCGGACCTGATGCGGAGGAGTGTGCCTTGACCACGGAGTCGGCCATCGATGTCGAAATCTCGCTGCACCCGCTCGACGACCCCGTGCGGTCGTCGCTGCGCGGTGCGCACGCCCGATTCGCCGCCTGGGCGGGCCGAATCGGGCG
>NZ_JBSGBY010000216.1:0-12294 GCF_053601505.1 Nocardia sp. NPDC004722 | reverse complement strand
GCGCGCTCGGGGTCGCGCTGCTGGCGGTGGCGGCGCTGCCGATCACCGGGATTCGCTACGGCATCGACATGGGCCTGAACTCGCTGGGCGACCGGCCCACCGGGCACGCGACCCGCCTGGTGCGGGACGACTTCGGGCCCGGGCTGCTCTCGCCGATCCAGGTCGTCGCCTCCGGCGCCGGGGACTCGGCACTCACCTACGACGGCCGCACCGAGGTACTGCGCCTGGTCACCGATCTGGCGCACGATCCGCGAGTGGCGACCGTGCTGCCGCAGCAGGCCGACGGCCGCTACCTGGTGACGGTGGTGCCCAAGGATTCGTTCGATTCGACCACGGTGAGCGATCTCACCACCGATATCCGTTCCCGCGCAGAGACTGTCGATGCCGCCGAGGTGCTAGTCGGCGGCACCCCGGCCATGTTCGCCGATGTGTCGGGGCAGATCTCGCGCGGCTTCGGCTGGGTCATCGCCCTGGTGCTGACCGCGTCGCTGGCCTTCCTGGTGGTGACCTTCCGTTCGATCGTGCTGGCGCTCAAGGCGATCGCGTTGAATCTGCTGGCCACCGGTGCGGCCCTGGGGATTACGGTCGCGGTGTTCCAGCACGGGTGGGGCGAACGGCTGCTCGGCTTCCACAGCGCGGGCTTCCTGCAGGTGTTCCTGCCCATGCTGGTGTTCGCGGTGCTGTTCGGATTGTCCATGGACTACGAGGTTTTCCTGATCCGGCGCATGAAGGAGACCTGGGACCGCACGGGCGACAATGCCGCCGCCGTCGCCGAGGGCCTGCAGCGCACCGCCCGGCCGATCACCGCGGCCGCGGCCATCATGGTCGCGGTATTCGCGAGCTTCCTGAGCGCGGATGTCATGGAGCTGAAGGAGATCGGCTTCGCGCTGGCCGTCGCGGTCGCCATCGACGCGGTGATCGTGCGGCTGATCCTGGTCCCGGCCTTCATGCGGCTGTTCGGCCGCTGGAACTGGTGGCTACCGACGCTCCGCCGTCACCGGAAGACGGCCTCGAGCGCGACCAGGATCGACTCCACCACCTCGGCGTAGACGTCCCGCAGCCGGGCGGCGAAACCCGTTCCCTCCCAATGATCCAGGGCCGCCATACAGCTCCAGATGCAGATGGCCGCGGCCATGCGCAGCTTCATGTCGTTGGGGTCGCGGCCGCTCAGTTCCGCGAACGCGATCCGGAACTCGTCCTCGAGCGCCCGCCACTGCTCGGTCTGCCGCAGCCGCACTTCCGGAATCGAGCGCACGTATCCCAGCCGCACCCGGGTGCGGTAGTCGACGTCGTCGGTGACGATCTCGTCGAGCACCACCGGAACCAGCGGCCGCGCCATCGCCAGCAGCTCGGGGAAATCGCGGGTCTGCCCGCCACCGATCGACCGCATCACCGCCAGCGCCTGCGGATCGGTCTCGTCGTAGAGGACCAGCATCTCCTTGGTCCCGAAATACCGGTAGATCGAGCTCGGTGACACGCCCGCGGCGGTGGCCACCCGCTCGACGGTCACCTCCCGATACCCGTGCTCATCGAACAGTTCCAGCGCGATCCGCTGAATGCGGCTCATCGCCTCGATCTTGCGCCGTTCCCAGAGCGAGGGCGTGGACGTGAAGGTGGACTCGGACATCTTATTGCCGAGAATACCTGCTCACAGCGATGATTCGACCCAACGCGGGGTACGCACGGCCCCACCCACCCATAGAAAATCCCCCCGGGTCCTTCTGGACCCGGGGGGATTTATCTTTCGTTTATCCCGTCAGGGAAAGCGAATCAGGCGTTGCCCGACAGCTTCTCACGCAGGGCAGCCAGCTGCGCGTCGCTCGCGAGCGAGCCACCGGCCGGCTCCGAGGAGGACGACGACGAGGTCGAAGCCTGCGCGCCGGACTCCGAGGAGTAGTTCTGCGGTCCGCCGTTGGCAGCCTCAGCGGCGGCGTCGGCCGCCATCTTCTCCATCTGAGCGGTGTGCATCTTGTGGCGACGCTCGGCCTCGGCGTACCGGGTCTCCCACTCTTCACGCTGCTTCTCGAAGCCCTCGAGCCATTCGTTGGTCTCGGAGTCGAAGCCCTCGGGGAAGATGTAGTTGCCCTGGTCGTCGTAGCTGTCGGCCATGCCGTACTTCGACGGGTCGAACTCGGCGGTGTAGTCCTCGTTGGCCTGCTTCAGCGACAGCGAGATCCGGCGACGCTCGAGGTCGATGTCGATGACCTTGACCATGGCGTCGTCGCCGACGGCGACAACCTGGTCCGGGACCTCGACGTGGCGCTCGGCCAGCTCGGAGATGTGCACCAGGCCCTCGATGCCCTCTTCGACGCGCACGAACGCACCGAACGGAACCAGCTTGGTGACCTTGCCCGGCACGATCTGACCGATCGCGTGGGTGCGGGCGAACTGACGCCACGGGTCTTCCTGGGTCGCCTTGAGCGACAGGGAGACACGCTCGCGGTCGAGATCGACGTCGAGAACCTCGACGGTGACCTCGTTGCCGACCTCGACAACCTCGGACGGGTGGTCGATGTGCTTCCAGGACAGCTCGGAGACGTGCACCAGGCCGTCGACGCCACCCAGGTCCACGAAGGCACCGAAGTTGACGATCGAGGAGACCACACCCTTGCGGACCTGGCCCTTCTGCAGCTGGTGCAGGAACTCGCTGCGGACCTCGGACTGGGTCTGCTCGAGCCAGGCGCGACGCGACAGGACCACGTTGTTGCGGTTCTTGTCGAGCTCGATGATCTTGGCCTCGATCTCCTTGCCGACGTACGGCTGGAGGTCGCGGACGCGACGCATCTCGACCAGCGAAGCCGGGAGGAAGCCGCGCAGACCGATGTCCAGGATCAGGCCGCCCTTGACGACCTCGATGACGGTGCCCTTGACGGCCTCGTCCTTCTCCTTGAGCTCCTCGATCGTGCCCCAAGCCCGCTCGTACTGAGCGCGCTTCTTCGACAGGATCAGGCGGCCTTCCTTGTCCTCCTTGGTGAGAACGAGGGCCTCGACCTCATCGCCCACGGAAACGACCTCATTGGGGTCGACATCGTGCTTGATGGACAGTTCGCGAGACGGGATGACGCCTTCGGTCTTGTAACCGATGTCGAGAAGGACCTCATCACGATCAACCTTGACGATCGTGCCTTCGACGATATCGCCGTCGTTGAAGTACTTGATGGTCTTGTCGATGGCGGCGAGGAAGTCCTCGGCAGTGCCGATGTCGTTGACGGCTACCTGCGGCGAGGTGACGGTGGAGGGCATGTGTTGGGAGGCTCCGGACGGATTGTGGTCGGTAGTGGACATGTGGACTTTCGGTATTGCTGCGAACACACAGCAGGTGGAACTAACGTTGGCGGACATGCACAGCACATCGCTGCGACGCTGCGCAACGCTGCCCTGCTGTACTTTTTCAAATACAGGCATGCGGACTCACAGCACGATTGTCTGCTCTACGCGGTCTCGAGAAACCGGGTACAGAAGACACTCGCGGAAAACAGCGTACGCGACGCGTGTTGTACCAAGCAAACATGGGTCCCCCCGCACGGCTCGATAGGGTGAGCCCATGTCCGAAGATCACTCTGCCACCCCCGACGATGCCCGGCACGCCCAGGCCAACGCCCTGCTCGGAACGGTGGGAGTGACTCGCGCCAAGGTCGATTCGCGATCCAGTGCCCGGGCCAGCCGCAAGTGGTGGGACGCGGACGCCGACGCCTACCACGAGACGCACGCCGACTTCCTCGGCGTGGACTCCCCCGCCGGAGAGTTCGTGTGGTGCCCGGAGGGATTGCACGAAGGTGACTGGCGACTGCTGGGGGATATAGAAGGAAAGCGGATCCTCGAGATCGGCTGCGGGTCCGCCCCCTGCTCGCGCTGGCTGGCCGCGCACGGCGCGCACCCCGTGGGCTTGGACATCTCCCGCGCGATGCTCGATCGCGGATTGGCCGCCATGGCCGCGGGCGGACCGCACGTCCCCTTGATCCAGGCGGGTGCCGAGGAGTTGCCCTTCGCCGACGAGTCCTTCGATCTGGCGTGCTCGGCCTTCGGCGCGGTGCCCTTCGTCGCCGACTCCGCCCGCGTGATGAGCGAGGTGCACCGGATCCTGAAACCCGGTGGCCGCTGGGTGTTCTCCGTCAACCACCCGATGCGCTGGATCTTCCCCGACGATCCCGGCCCCGACGGCCTGCGCGCCACCATCCCGTACTTCGACCGCACCCCGTACGTGGAACTCGACTCCGACGGCGAGCCGACCTACGTCGAACACCACCGCACGGTCGGCGACCGCGTCCGCGAAATCGTGGCCTCCGGCCTGACCCTGGTCGACATCATCGAACCCGACTGGCCCGAATGGCTCGACCGCGAATGGGGCCAATGGAGCCCCCTGCGCGGCGAAATCTTCCCCGGCACAGCCATTTTCGTCACCGAGAAGCGCGCCTGAGATAGCCGCCGTACCCTCGTGGTGGATCACAGGGGGTGTGTGGGGTGGAGGAGAGCCCGTTCGGCCGTTACCGGCTGCTCGACCTGCTGGGGGCGGGCGGGATGGGGCAGGTGTTCCGCGCGTATGACACCGGGACGAATCGGGTGGTCGCGCTCAAGGTGCTGCCGCCGGGGCTGGCACACGATCGGGTGTACCGGGAGCGCTTCCGCCGGGAGGCACAGGCGGCGGCCCGATTGAACGAACCGCATGTGATTCCGATCCACGACTACGGGGAGATCGACGGGCGGCTGTACCTGGACATGCGGCTGGTCGAGGGCACCGACCTGGGGACGAGACTGGCCGAAGGCCCGCTGGCACCGGAGACCGCGGTCGGGTATCTGACGCAGATCGCGGCCGCACTGGACGCCGCGCACGCCGCCGGGCTGGTGCATCGCGACGTCAAGCCGTCGAACATTCTGATCACAGCGGGCGATTTCGCGTACCTCATAGATTTCGGCATCGCACGCGGCGGCGACGACACCGGCTTGACCAGCGGCGGCGCGGCCGTCGGCACCTTCGCCTACATGGCACCCGAGCGCCTCGAGCAAACCGACTACGACGCCCGAGCCGACGTGTACTCGCTGGCCTGCGTGCTGTACGAATGCCTGACCGGCTCCAAACCCTTTCCGGGGCCGAGCGTGGAAAGGCAGGTGGCCGCACATCTTTCGGTCCCACCGCCCCGCCCTTCCGCGGCACTCGGAGCGGGCGCGGCGGCCTTCGACGAGGTAATCGCGGGCGGCATGGCCAAGGATCCCCGGCAACGCTATCCGGCGGCCGGAATTCTGGCCGCCGCCGCACGGTCCGCCCTGGCGGGGCAGGACCTGCCACCGCTCCCAGCACGTGCTGCCGCGCCCCCGAAAGCGCACTCGACACTCGAGCTTCCGGCCCCCGCGCCGTCAGCCGAGACAGCGATCATCGCCGGGCACTCGGCATCGAAAAGCGCCGGGGCACAGGCCGACCCGCCGGTGACCCGCGTGCTGAGCGAGGACGGTCCGACCGAGCACACGGGCTCGCCGGTGGAATTCCGGCCACCACCAGATCCCGCGAAACGGTCACTGAGCGCGCTGATGTGGGCGGCCTCGCTGGCAGTCGCCGTGCTCACCGCAGTCACGCTGGTGACGGTCGAATTGCGGCAGGGCGACAGCCATTCCGCCGCCTCCCGGCCGATCTCGGCAACCACCGCCGGTCCCGTGTCGACCGGGGCAGGCTCCCCGCTGCTGACCGCGCCCGGCTCGCCGGGCACGAGCGTCGCCCCGTTCCCCGCGACCGCGAACGGGTTGTCGGAATACATCCGGCTGTACTACCAGCTGCTGCCGGGGAACACACTCGGCACCTGGACGTGGCTGACCACCCGCTACCAGGACGCCCTCGGCGGCTACGACGAGTACCGAAATTATTGGGGCACAGTCGATTCGGTCACAGTCGGGGAGGTCGCTGCGGCGGTGCCCGCGCTAACCGTCGGCTACCGCCTGACTCTGCACTTCACCGATGGACAGACACGGGTCGAGACGCGCAGGGCGAAACTGGTCCAGTACGGAGGCGGCTATCTGATCGACAGCTCGGAACTGGTTTCCTGACAGCGCACCCCACCGCGGTCTTGCTGCAGCGCATTTCGTCGGCCGCGACCTCGACATGACTCCGCAGGTCAGGGAAATCGCGGCGGGTGGAGGCGTCGGTTCGACCCTCGGCCCACCTGTTCGCGGGCCGCGCGGACGGCGTATTCGGTTCAAGTTCTACGCCGCTCACCGCAGCGACGTCGTCCTGGCTGGCAGATCGCCGCAGGCACGCCCAACACGACCCTGGTCCCGGGTGGGCCTGACCGGGCAGCTCCGAAAACGCCGCCGCCCCAACCGGAATCGGGTGGGGCGGCGGGTGGGGAGGTTATTTCGGGTCTCGGCCGGCCTGTTTGAGGGCCAGGCGGAGGGCGTATTCGATTTGGGCGTTGATGCTGCGGAGGTCGTCGGCGGCCCATTTGGCGATCGCGTCGTGGACCGCTGGGTCGAGCCGGAGCAGCACTTTTTTCGGCTCGCGCTTGACCATCAGGCGTAGAGGGTTCCGGCGTTGACTACGGGGGCGGCGGAGCGGTCGCCGCAGAGGACGACCAGGAGGTTGGAGACCATGGCGGCCTTGCGCTCCTCGTCGAGTTCGACGACGCCCTGTTCGGCGAGGCGGTCCAGGGCCATGCCGACCATGCCGACCGCGCCTTCCACGATGCGGCTGCGGGCGGCGACCACCTGGGCGGCCTGCTGGCGGACCAGCATGGCCTGGGCGATCTCCGGGGCGTAGGCGAGGTGGGTGATGCGGGCCTCGATGACCTCTATGCCGGCCAGCAGGGTGCGCTCGCGCAGTTCGGCGGTGAGCTCACCGGCGACCTCGGTGCCGTCGCGCAGGCTCGCCGTGCCGGAGTCGTCGGTCTGATACGGGTGGGTGGTGGCCAGGTGCCGGACCGCGGTCTCGGACTGGGTGGTCACGAAGTCCTCGTAGTCGTCGACGGCGAAGGCCGCCTTGTAGCTGTCGACCACCTGATAGACGACGACAGAAGCGATTTCGACCGGATTGCCGTCGAGATCGTTGACCTTCAGCTTCTGGGTCTCGAAGTTGCGGACCCGCAGCGAGATGCCGCGACGGCTGGAAAGCGGTGTCACCCAGTGGAATCCGGATTCGCTGACCGAGCCGATGTAGCGGCCGAAGAACTGGATCACCTTGGCCTGATTGGGATTCACGGTGATGAAGCCGCTGGCGACCAGCACGATGGCGAGGATCGTCACCGCCAGCAGGATCCCCAGCGGCGTCGACGAACCCGCGTGATCGTCGGCTCGGCTCTTGATCGCATGCGCCTCGAACGCGATCGCGACGATCAGCAAAGCGAATACCCCAAGCATGACGAACCCGTTCAACCGGAAGGCTCGACGCAACTCCATGACACTCTCCTAGTATCGAAGTGATATCACAACGATAGCGCGAGGAGGAGCCTTCGCCAAGCCTGTAAATGCAGGTTGCCCCGCCGCACACAGGTGCGGCGGGGCAAATCGGATCGGCTGCGGTTCAACGCGGGCGGATGTTGCGGTTGTTGCGGAACAGGTTGGCCGGGTCGTACTTCGCCTTCAGCGCGGCCAGCCGGTCGTAGGTGGCGGGCTCGTATCCGGCGCGGGTCTGCGCCTCATCGGCCAGGTCGCCGCCGCCGTAGAGGAAGTTGAGGTTGTAGCCCAGGGTCCAGGGCTCCACCGACTTCGCCACTCGCGACAGCCGCTCGTTCACCTCCTCGGTGTTGTCCGGATTCGGCATGGCCAGCACGCGCACGACGTACTGCGCACCGCGGTGATCCATGCTGATGCCGTTCGGTCCGGGACGGCCCAGCGCACCACCGAGATGGCGCAGCCCGGCGATCACCGGGATCGGGTCGCCCGGGCCGCTGGCCTCCAGGAACGCGTCCGTCGCATCGGCGGGCAGCTCGGACAGCAGCGCGTCGGTGGCGGTGTAGGCGTGCGGGAAAGCCGGATCCCGGTAGATGGCATGGCTTTCCGTGTACGGCATGACCCGCAGATCGTCGGTCAACCGCGCACCGACCGCCCGCAGCGGGGCGACCAGCCGCTCCCCTTCCGCCTCGGATCCGGTGTAGGCGACATTGATGGTCGCCACGTACCGGCCGCGCAGATGCGGCGGGAAGGCGGGGATATCCGGGAAGGACATCATGGTGATGGCCGAGGTGACCTGTTCGGGCAGATCCTGGGTCCACAGCCGCCACGCCTCCAACGCGGGCGCGACCAGCGGGGTGTCGAATTGCAACTGGCCGCCGTACACGGTGGTGATCGGCAGCAGCGCCAGTTCCAGCGCGGTGACGACACCGAAGTTGCCGCCGGTGCCCAGCACCGCGCCGAAGAGTTCGTCACCGGGTTCCAGCCGCCGCTGGCGGCCGTCGGCGGTGACGATCTCGATGGCCCGCACATGTTCTGCGGCGTAACCGAATTCGCGCGCCAGGATGCCGATGCCGCCGCCCAGGGTATAGCCGACGACGCCGACCGAGAGCGACGAGCCGTTCAACGGTGCCAGCCCGTGCTCGGCGGCCGCCTCGATGAGCGCTCCGGCCTGCACCCCGGCCGCCACGCGGGCAGTCCGGGCCTCGGCGTCGACCCGGATGTCGGTCATGCGCTTGGTGGTGATGAGCACGCCGCCCTCGGTGGCGACCGACAGTCCGTGGCCGGTGGCCTGCACGGCGATCGGAAGCCCGTGGCGCGCCGCGTATTCCACGGCGGCGCGGACGTCCTCGGCGTGGGCCGCGCCGACGACCACGGCGGGGCGGTGGGTGTAGGCGGTCTGGAAGCCGGCGATCTCGTCGTCGTAGCCGGAGTCGCCGAGCTGGAAGACGGGGCCGGTGGTGGTGGGCAGTTCGGTGATCGCTGTCTTCGTCATGTCCACGACTCTGCGCCGATCAGATCTAGAACTCCAACAGATAGTTTTTCTTGTAGCTAGAATCAACAGTTATGGAACTGCGTCAGCTGCGGTATTTCGTCACCGTCGCCGAGGAAGCCAACTTCACGCGCGCGGCCGCCCGCCTGCACCTCGCGCAGCCCGGGCTCAGCGCCCAGATCAAGCAGCTGGAACACGAACTGGGACAACCACTACTGGATCGCACCAGCCGCTCGGTCACCCTCACCCCGGTCGGCGAGGCGGTGCTGCCGCTGGCCCGGGCCGCCCTCGAGCAGGTCGAGCGCATCACGCACACGGTCGACGAGTTCACCGGACTGCTGCGCGGGCACGTGCGGGTCGGCCTGATCGCCGGGGCCGCGCTCGAAGAAGTCGACATCGCCCAGGTGCTGGCCGACTTCCACCACGATCACCCGCAGATCGGCATCTCGCTGACCGAGGACACCTCCGATGCCATGCACGCGGCGGTGCGCCGCGGCGAGCTGGATATCGGCGTCCTCAGCGTGTCCGGCGAGCTGGATCCGGGCATCGGCACCGAAACCGTCTACGACAGCGCCATTGTCGCGGCGGTGGCTACCGAGGCCGAGGGCTTCGGAGCGCGAATCACGCTGGCCGAGTTGTGCACTCACCCGCTGATCTGCCTGCCGACCGGCACCGGCCTGCGCGGGCTGCTCGAAAATGCCTGTGCTGCCGCCGGTCTCGTCCCCGATGTGGCCTTCGAGGCCGCCGTGCCCCCGCTGCTCATCCGGCTGGCCTCACACCGGCTGGGCGTGGCCGTCATTCCGCGCATCCCCGCCGAGGAGGCGGCCGCGCTGGGCGTGCGCATCCTGGAGATCGATCCGGAGATGCGAGGCCGCCTGGTGCTGGCCTGGAATACCGAGCGGCCCCTGAGCCCCGCCGCGAAAGTCCTGCTGGGACAACTGCGCATCGCGCTGTCCCGATGGAAGGACCCCGCACCGATGTTCACCCGCGACTAGCCGCTGCGGGCGACGCGCACCGGGGCCGCGAACACCGCCCGCACCCCACCGTCCCGGATCGCCTGGATGCCGACCAGGGCCAGCAGCACCACGCCGGTCACCAGGTGTTCGATGGCGTCACTGAGGTGGTGCGGGAAGCTGAACACCACCACGCTGTGCGCGAACAGCGCCCACACGCCGACGATGAATCCGCCTCCGACACCGGCGATCACGCAATACCAGGCGGCCCAGCGCTTGCGCAGCGCGGCGGCGAGGGCGGGCGCGAACAGCAGCAGGCCCGCGAGCCCGTGCCAGCCGTTGTAGTCCATGCCGAGCACCGAGGTGGCCGGGGCGTGCTCGCCCATGGCGAAGCTGGGCTGCGCGATCCAGCCGGTGATGGCCCAGACGATGTGCACGGCCCCGACCACGAGGACCGCCCATTGCAGAAAACTCCACCGCGCCACCGGAATCGGCTGCTCGGCCATTGCCGTCATCCCCATGTCACTGCCTCCCGAACAGTGCGGACAAACTTCTACTACAAACTGTAGTTGATTGAACGCATGCCCGTAAGTACCCTCACAAAATTACCTAACCTTCCCTATTGCGCCTCACTATAGGGAAGGTTAGGGTTGTTTTCGTGACTGATCGTCTCTACTCCGTCGATGAAGTCGCGGAACGCCTCGGCCTGCACGTGCGCACCGTCCGCGGCTACGTCCGCGACGGCAAGCTGCCCGCCACCCGCATCGGCAAGCAGTACCGCATCAACCAGGCCGACCTGGAAGCCTTCACCGGCCTGCCCACGCCCGACGGGCTACGCGAAGCGGTTGCCCGGCAACGGCACTCGGAGGTGTCGAGCATCGTCGAGATCGACGCCGTGGATCCCGATACCGCGCATCGCGTCACCACGCTGGTCACCGGCGCGGCGGGCAACCGCTTCGCGAACGACCCCGCATTGCGCGTGCAAACCTTCTACGACCGCGAACGCGCCCGGCTGAAGGTCATTCTCGTCGGCGGCCTGGGCGACACCGCCCGGCTGCTGGAATACATGGAAGGAGTCCTCGCGTCATGAGCGCGATCTACAAGTCCGAGGCGGGCCGCGCCGCCATCCAGGCGCACTACCGCGACAGCCTGGCCAAGTGGCCGGTGCCCGCGGAACAGCTGCACATCCCGACCCGCCTGGGTGACACCTTCGTGCTCGCCTCCGGCCCGGACGATGCCCCGCCGGTGATCGCCCTGCACGGCTCGGGCTCCAACTCCTCGGCCTGGCGCGGCGATATCGCTTCCTGGGCACAGGATTTCCGCGTCTACGCCGTCGACATGCCGGGCGAGCCGGGCGGCAGCACCGAGTCCCGCCCCGAACTCGGCACCGACGCCCTCGCCGAGTGGCTCGACGATGTCCTTGCGGGACTGCACCTTTCGTCCGCGAGCGTCATCGGCATGTCTCTCGGCGGCTGGACCGCCCTGGACTACGCCATCCGCCGCCCCGACCGTGTCACCAAGCTGGCCCTGTACTGCCCCGGCGGCATCGGGAAGCAGCGCTTCGGCTGGGTCTTCAAGAACCTCGTCGACCATCTGTTCAGCAATCACGACCTGCGCCGCTCCGCCGCCATCGTCACCGGCCTGAATCTGAAGGACCACGCCGAGATCCTCGACGACGTCGCGCTGACCTTCACCCATTTCAACCCCCGCACCGGCAAACTCCCGATCTTCACCGACGCTCAACTGAGCACCCTGAAGATGCCGGTCCTGGTGATCGTGGGCGCGGACGACGCCATGTTCAAATCCGCCGAAACCGCCCGCCGCGCCGAGCAATCCATCGCCGACGCCACCGTCCGCGTCCTGCCCGACGTCGGTCACGCCGTCCTCGGCCAGACCGAGGCCGTGCACGAGTTCCTGCGGCGGTGACCCGGTAGAACCGACTTCCGCCCCGCACCGGAACTCCGGTGCGGGGCGGAAGTCGTTGTCGCCGTGGCTCTCTCAGAGAATGCGCGAGAGGAAAGCCTTGGTGCGATCGTGCTGCGGGTTGGCGAGAACCTCACGAGGGTCGCCGGACTCGACCACCACGCCGCCGTCCATGAACACGAGTTGATCGGCCACCTCACGGGCGAAACCCATTTCGTGCGTGACCACGACCATGGTCATGCCCGAGGCCGCGAGTTCGCGCATGACACCGAGGACTTCGCCGACCAGCTCCGGGTCCAGGGCCGAAGTGGGCTCGTCGAAGAGCATCAGCTTCGGGTCCATGGCGAGGGCCCGGGCGATGGCGACGCGCTGCTGCTGGCCGCCGGAGAGCTGGGCGGGATAGGCATCGGCCTTGTCCGCCATGCCGACTCGCGCGAGCAGCTCGCGCGCGCGGGCCGCACGAGCGATTCGCGGATCGGCTTGCCGTTGTCCCAGGTCTCGGCGAGCGCGATGGGCTCGAGATGCTGCTCGATCCGGTCGGCGATCTTGTTGAGG
>NZ_JBSGBY010000215.1:0-12329 GCF_053601505.1 Nocardia sp. NPDC004722 | reverse complement strand
CGATCGAGATGATCCGCCTGTTCGCGGTGGAGCTCGAGTACTACGAGAAGATCGAGGGCGTTCCCCTCACCTTCGACGGCAAGTCCAACAAGCTGTCGAAGATGGTGCGCGACAACCTCCCCGCCGCCCTGCAAGGGCTGGCGGTGGTGCCGCTGCTGGTCGGCTTCGACCCGGACGCGCTGGACCCGGACAAGGCCGGGCGCATCGTGTCCTACGACGTGGTCGGCGGACGCAGCGAGGAGCGCTTCGGGTACACCGCGGTGGGGTCGGGTTCACTGTTCGCCAAGTCGTCGCTGAAGAAGACCTACACGCGCGGCCTGAATCAGGACCGGGCGCTGCGGATCGCGATCGAATCGCTCTTCGACGCCGCCGACGACGACACCGCCACCGGCGGTCCGGACACCATGCGCAACATCTACCCGACCGCGATCGTGATCGACGCCGAGGGCTCCGAGGTCGTGACCGAGGAACGCCTCAAGGAGATCACCCGATCCATGGTGGAGGAGCGGGCCGCGCTGGCGGCAGAGGGGATCGGCGAAGCATGACACTGCCGTATTACGCATCCGCCGAACAGATCATGCGCGACAAGACCGAACTTGCGCGCAAGGGCATCGCACGCGGCCGCTCGGTCGTGGTGCTGGTGTACGACAAGGGCGTGGTGTTCGTGGCCGAGAACCCCTCGGCCACCCTCCACAAGATCAGTGAGCTGTACGACCGCGTCGGGTTCGCGGCCGTCGGCAAGTACAACGAGTTCGAGGCACTGCGCCGCGGCGGCATCCTGCAGGCGGATCTGCGCGGCTACCAGTTCGATCGGCGCGACGTGACCGGCCGCTTCCTGGCCAATCTCTACGCCCAGAGCCTCGGCACCATCTTCACCGACCAGCTCAAGCCCTACGAGGTGGAGATCTGCGTCGCGGAGGTGGGATACCCGGAGCAGTCGACGAACTCGGTGCTCTACCGCATCAACTTCGACGGATCCATTGTCGACGAACGGGAATTCGTGGTGATGGGCGGCAACACCGACCCGATCACCACCGCTCTCAAGGCTTCCTACAAGCCCGGCCTCGATCTGCATTCGGCCGTCGCCACGGCGGTGGCCGCGCTGCAGAAGGCCATCCCCGAGGGCGACAAGGACAAGACCCGCACCCTGGCCGCCTCCTCCCTCGAGGTGGCAACCCTGGAGCAGTCCCGTCAACGCCGCGCCTTCCGCCGCATCCAGGGCGCTGCGCTGCAAGAGTTGGTCACCGGCAAGGCCCCGACCGCGAAAGCCGCGGCCGAAGCCGAGAAGCCGTCGTCGGGAGACCCCTCGTAGGGAACGCGCAAATTCAATTATCGATTCGGGCCGCGAACCTATTGGTTCGCGGCCCGTCTCGTTCTGGACTGAGTGGCGCGGGGGAGCGAAGCGGAGGGAAGAACGAGACTTCGAGGGCCGCGAACGGCCGGAGCGAAGCGGAGGCAATTGGACACAGTGCCCTGCTTTTTCGACCGGTCGGTCGACCTCGCAATCGAGTTGCCTTGCGCAGAATCATGATTAGGATCCGGGGAGCAAGATCATCATCAATCCTGGGGGTGGGCCATGAAATTTTGGCGGTTGTTGTGCTGCTTCGCTGCGGTCATCGGCGGCGGAGCTGTCGGCCAGGCGACCTGGCCATGGCTCGGGATCGCGGTGGCGCTCGCCGTCGTGGTCGGAGGAGTCACGTTCGAGCAGAAGGTCCTCCGTCCCTGACGAGAACCGTTCCGGCGATAGTCTGTCGGTGGCGCCTGCGACGATGACACGGTGATGCGTGCCTATCGGCTGCCGACGACTGCCAATCGGGGCAAGCTTGCGGCCGTTGCCGCCATCCTGCCGGAGTGGCAGCGTGGATTGGTTCACGTTCAGTACATCCAGGTTCGCAAACTGAAGTCTGGCGTGACCGATCTTGGTTGGCTGCGAGGGGAAGAGATCTGCGCGCTGCCTTCGTACTTGTCTCGTCGCCAATGGAAGTCGGTGGTCAACCAGGTAAATATGGCGTTGCAAGCCTGGCAGGAGGCGGCGAAGACCGGCATACGGAAGCTGATCGACACGGTGCGCGATCCCGAGTTGCGCACTGACCTGTACCGGATCAACGCCTGTGCGGCTTGGTGGCGACAGCAGAATCTGCTCGCCGACGGTCGCGGCCTCGAGGTGTCGGACGAGGCGCTGGTCGTAGCCGCGCGCCTGGCAGGTGACTGGGTTCGGGCGCATCCGTTTCCAAATCTGAGCAGGGTGCGCACGATGCACATGGACGGTCAGATTGCCGGGGTCACGGCTGCTGACAGTTCGCACGCCGACTACTGGGTGAAGGTGTCGACGCTGACGCGGCACAAGCCAGTGAATATCCCGCTTCATGGGTATGAGTACTTCACTGCCGCTCCGGGCGAGGTTCGCAACTTTTGTCAGGTCGACGTGAGTGCCGCAGGTGAGGCGTCGTTCACGCTCGTGAAGAAGTCGGCACCTGTGGCGCGGCGTGACGTTGGGGTCTCGGTCGGCCTCGACTGGGGAGTGCGGAACGTCTTCGCGACCAATGAAGGTCAGATTCTCGGACGGCGGATCTATGGTTGGCTGACCGACCGGGATGCCGAGTTGTGCTCGCTCACAGCATCTTTGCAACGGCAGCGTGTTCGTCCGAGTGAGTCGAAGCGATACCGGAGACTGAACCGAAGGATTCGGGAGTACGTCCGCAACGAGGTGAATCGGATCCTGAATCGGCTGACCGGGAACGACATTCGTGAGCTGGTGGTCGAGCGGCTCGACTTCCGGATGGGAGGCTTGTCGAAGCGGCTCAACCGCATCCTGATGCGTGCCGGAAGGGCAGCGGTGAAGGCCAAACTGGCTGCGCTCCCGGAGAGTCACGGTGTCGCCGTCACCGTGGTGAACCCGGCTCATACCTCGCGGGCGTGCTCGAATTGCGGCTATGTAGACAAGAAGAATCGAACGTCGCAGAAGCGGTTCGAGTGTCGTTTCTGCGGCAGGAAGCTCCTGGCGGACATCAATGCCGCTCGCAATATCCTCGGACGTTCCGGGGAGAAGAACGGCTACCTGTATCTGTCCAAGGAGACAGTCCTTGCGTCGATGGACCTTCGTTTCCGCACTCGCTGGTGCGTGGATCCGGCCGGTCTACGTGAGCGACGATTACGCGGTTTGCAGTACCGCTCCGCCGTCTTGTGACGGCGTCCAACGACGGAACAGCCAGGACTCCAGATCCCGGAACAGGGCGTCGCTTTGGGTTGATGACAGCTCATGCGATGTTGCATCCCGTGCGAAATCGTTGCCAAGACGTTTGCATCGGGTCTGTGACACCACCCTTTTCGGGCTGGATATGGCTGTAATGTCGATACTGTGCAGCGACGAATCATGGGGATCGAGACCGAATTCGGGGTGACGTGCACCTTCCACGGCCACCGACGGTTGAGTCCTGACGAGGTGGCCCGGTACTTGTTCCGCCGGGTAGTTTCTTGGGGCCGTAGTTCTAACGTGTTCCTCCGCAACGGTGCCCGGCTCTATCTCGATGTCGGTTCCCATCCGGAGTACGCGACGGCTGAGTGCGACAGCTTGGTGCAGCTGGTGACTCACGATCGAGCTGGTGAGCGGGTCCTGGAGGATCTACTCATAGATGCCGAGCAGCGGCTCGCGGAGGAGGGGATCGGCGGGGATATCTACCTGTTCAAGAACAACACCGACTCCGCGGGCAACTCCTATGGGTGTCACGAGAACTTCCTCGTGGTGCGGGCTGGGGAGTTCTCCCGGATCTCGGATGTGCTGTTGCCGTTCCTGGTTACCCGGCAGTTGATCTGCGGGGCGGGGAAGGTGTTGCAGACGCCGAAGGCCGCTACATTCTGCCTATCGCAGCGGGCCGAGCACATCTGGGAGGGTGTGTCCTCGGCGACCACGCGGTCGCGGCCGATCATCAATACGCGTGATGAGCCGCATGCCGATGCCGAGAAGTACCGGCGGCTGCATGTGATCGTGGGCGACTCCAATATGGCGGAGCCGACGACCATGTTGAAGGTCGGTACCGCTTCGCTGGTGCTGGAGATGATCGAGGCGGGGGTCGCGTTCCGAGACTTCGCTCTGGACAACCCGATTCGCGCGATCCGCGAGGTGTCGCACGATCTCACCGGTCGTCGTCCCGTGCGGCTGGCGGGCGGGCGGCAGGCCAGTGCGCTCGAGATCCAGCGCGAGTACTACGCCCGCGCGGTCGAGCATCTGCGCAACCGCGATCGCGACCCGCAGGTGGACGCGGTGGTGGATCTGTGGGGTCGCACCCTCGATGCCGTCGAGGCGCAGGATTTCGCCAAGGTGGACACCGAGATCGACTGGGTGATCAAGCGCAAGCTGTTCCAGCGCTACCAGGACCGCTACAACATGGAGCTGTCCGATCCCAAGATCGCGCAGCTGGATCTGGCCTACCACGACATCAAGCGCGGCCGCGGCGTCTTCGACCTGCTCGCCCGCAAGGGTCTGGCCAAGCGGATCACCGAGGACGACGCCGTGGACGCGGCGGTCACCACGCCGCCGCAGACCACCCGGGCCAAGCTGCGCGGTGACTTCATCACCGCCGCGCAGGAGGCGGGCCGCGACTTCACCGTCGACTGGGTCCACCTCAAGCTCAACGATCAGGCGCAGCGGACCGTGCTCTGCAAGGACCCGTTCCGCTCGGTCGACGAGCGCGTGGACCGGCTGATCGCCTCGATGTAGGGAGAGCCAACGGCAACGGGCCGCGAACCCCTGGGTTCGCGGCCCGTTCTGCGAGTGTGGGCCGCTGTATCGGCGTGCGGATCGGTCATTCGGGGACCGTTGGGGGCAAACCCGACCGCCCATGCTCCACCCGGGCGATCGGCCTACTACTCTCTACGGGGTGGCGATATCCAAGGTCGAGCGGTTGATGAATCTGGTTATCGCGCTGCTGTCCACCCGCCAATTCCTGACCGCGGAGCGTATCCGGGACAGTGTGGCCGGGTATGAGGAGTCCGCGAGCGACGAGGCGTTCAGCCGCATGTTCGAGCGGGACAAGAACGAGCTGCGCGATCTGGGCATACCGCTGGAAATCGGTCCGGTCAGCCGGTATTCGGGCGTCGAGGGCTACCGCATCAACCGGGACGCCTACGAACTACCCGATATCGATCTCACCAGCGAGGAAGCCGCCGCTGTCGCGGTGGCCGTGCAGCTGTGGGAGTCGCCGGAGCTGGCCGCGGCCGCCGAGAGCGGACTGCTCAAGCTGCGCGCCGCCGGAATTCACGTGGAGCCCGACGCCGGGGTGTCGGCGGTGCCCGCGGTCCCGGCGCGAACGCGCGGCTCGGAGCCGGTGCTCGGCAAGCTGCTCGCGGCCATCGACGCCGGGCGGGCGGTCACCTTCAAACACCGTCAGTCGCACGGGGATCCGGTCGAACGCGATGTGCAGCCGTGGGGTGTGGTCACCCATCACGGCCGCTGGTACCTGGTCGGGCACGACAATGCCCGCGACGCGCAGCGGGTGTTCCGCATCTCGCGCATCGACGAGGACGTCACCGAATACGGCCCGGCCAATGTCGTGCACAAGCCCGACGACCTGGACCTGCGGGCCGTGGTCGCCGAGGTCACCGCGCAGACGCCGATCACCGGCTCCGCCACGGTGTGGGTGGCCGACGGGCGCGGCCAGGAGATCCGCCGCCTCGGACCGGTCATGGAGGAGCGCGAGCTCGGCGGCCGGGCGGGCGCGATCGTGGAGGTGCCCATCCGTTCCCGTGACTGGCTGGCCCGCCTCATCACCGGTCTCGGCGCGGATGCCCTGGTGCTCGCGCCGGAAGACCTGCGCGACAATGTGATCGCGCGCCTGAAGTCGGTGCTGGAACGGACGGAGGTCACCGCGTGAGCGACGCGAACACCACGCGCAAGGGCGCCCTCGGCACCCGCGCCTCCGACGGCGCGAAGGAACGACGCGGCAATGCCGCGGCCACCAGCCGTCTTTCGACCCGGCTGGCGCGACTGCTCAACATGGTGCCGTACTTCCAGGCCAATCCGGGCATCAGTGCCGCGGAAGCGGCCGCCGAACTGGGCGTCACCACCAAACAGCTGATGACCGATCTCAACCAGCTGTGGATGTGCGGCCTGCCCGGTTACGGTCCCGGCGACCTCATCGACCTGTCGTTCTCCGAGGAGAGCATCGAGGTCACCTTCTCCGCGGGCATCGACCGCCCGCTGCGGCTCACCTCGCTCGAGGCGACCGCACTGCTGGTGGCCCTGCGCTCGATCGCGGACCTGCCCGGCATGGTCGATCCGAGCGCGGCCCACGCGGCCACCGCGAAGATCGAATCCGCCATCTCCGGACGGGAATTCACCGGCCCGGCCCTGCCGCTGCCGGTGGAGGCGCCCGCCGTGGCGACCGTGCGTGCCGCCCTCGAACACGCGCACGCCCTGCGCCTGGTCTACTACTCGGCGAGCCGCGATGTGGTGTCCGAGCGTGTCGTGGACCCGATCCGAATCGTGCTGGTGGACAACAACAGCTACCTGCAGGCGTGGTGCCGGCAAGCCGAGGGCGTCCGGCTCTTCCGCCTCGACCGCATCGAGGAGGCCGCCGAACTCGACGAACCGGCGCGCCCGCCCGCCGAGGCCGCCGCCGACGAGACCGCCGCCCTGGACCTGTTCGTCGACGATCCCGCGGTTCCGCTGGCGCGCTTGCTGATTCGCCCCGACTACGCCTGGGTGCTCGAGCAGTACCCGATGCACCGGGTCACCGCGCACGCCGACGGCAGCGTTGAGGCCACCATGCGCTTCGCCACCCTGGATTGGATGGCCCGGTTGCTGCTGGGCTTCGGCGCGGGCGTCACCGTGCTGGGTCCGGCCGAACTGGTGACGGCCGTGCGGGAGCGTTCCAGTTCCGCGCTGTCGGCGTACGCCGCCGCGGACGCGTCCTTCGCCGCCGGGTTCGAGGAGGTCGGTCCCGCTTGAGTTTCCGCGTGACGGTGCTGGGGGCGGGCAGCATCGGATGCTATGTCGGGGGCCGGCTGGCGGCGGCGGGAGCGGAGGTCACCTTCGTGGGCCGCCCGCGCGTGGTCGAGGAGTTGCGGACCTTCGGCCTGCATCTGACCGATCTCGACGGCGACAGCGTCCGCCTCGCACCCGACGCCTTCCGCACCGCCACCGAACCGAGCGGCGACACCGATCTGGTGTTGATCGCGGTGAAGTCCGCGGGCACCGCGACCGCCGCCGCCGAACTGGCCGGTCTGGTGAAGCCGGGGACGGTCGTGATCAGCCTGCAGAACGGCATCGGCAACGACGCGGTCATCCGAGAGATCCTGCCCACCTGCGTGGTGCTGGCGGGCATGGTCATGTTCAACGTGGTCCATCACGGACAGGGCCATTTCCATCGCGGCACCACCGGCACCGTGGACATCGCCGACGACCCGGTGCTCAACCGGTTCGCGCCGATCTTCGGCAAATCCGGCCTCGGCTTCAAACGCCACCCCGACCTGCTGCCCGTCCAGTGGGCCAAGCTGCTGCTCAACCTGAACAACCCGATCAACGCGCTCTCCGGTCGCCCGCTGCGTGAGGAACTCGGCACCCGCGACTACCGCCGCTGTCTGTCGCTGGCCCAGCGCGAGGCGCTCGCCGCCATGGCCGCCGCCCGCATCCGCCCGGCGCGGCTCACCCCGCTGCCGCCGGAGGCGATGGCTCGCCTGCTGACGATGCCCGATACCGTGTTCCGCAAGGTTGCCGGGAAGGTGCTGGCAGTCGACCCGGTGGCCCGCTCCTCCATGGCCGACGACCTCGCCGCCGGACGCAAAACCGAAATCCCTTGGCTGTGCGGTGAAATCGTGAGCCTCGGGGCCATGGTAGGAATACCCACGCCGGTGAACCAGAAGCTGATCGATCTCGTGACAGCGGCGGAGAACGGCGACCGGCGCACCTGGTCGGGCCCGGAATTGCTGGAACAGCTCTCTCGAGCCGCGCGTGACAGCGCGGCGAACGAGGGTTGACAACGAGGTTCGCGGTATGCGGGTCCGGTAGCATCGGACTCACCAAGTCTTTGGAGGTATGGAATGACAGGCGCCATCAGCCCGTGGCACTTGCTGATCGTTGTGCTGATCTTCTTGCTGTTCTTCGGTTCGAAGCGCATGCCCGACGCGGCCCGCAGCCTGGGTCGCTCGATGCGGATCTTCAAGACCGAGGTCAGCCAGATGCAGAACGAGGGCAAGACGGGCGAGGCCGCTCCCGAGGCTGCCGCCCAGCCGGTGCAGCCGCCGGCGCAGCTGCCCCCGGCCCAGCCGGTGCAGCAGGCCACGCCGCAGCCGAACGACCAGCAGAAGGCCTGAGGCCCCACGTTTTGTCCGGGATGAGGGAATCTCATCCCGGGTAAGTCGTTGTCCGGGTCCGGGTCTTGTTGGCCGTAAGGCGGAGGCAGTCACACACACATGCGCATCCCGTTCGATCCCCGGCGCAGCAAGCGCCGCACGAACCCCGACGGCACCATGTCGTTGGTGGATCACCTGCAGGAGCTCCGCAGGCGACTGCTCGTCGCTCTGGCCTGGGTCGCGCTCGGCACCCTGTTCGGCTTCTTCTGGTACTCGCACGGTTTCTTCGGGATCGACTCGCTCGGTGAGATCCTGCGCGGGCCCTACTGTGATCTGCCCGCCTCGTCGCGGGCCAATCTCAGTGCCGACGGCGCGTGCCGGTTGCTGGCGACCGCACCGTTCGAGCAGTTCACCCTGCGCCTGAAGGTGGGCACCACCGCGGGCATCGTGGTGGCCAGCCCGTTCTGGCTGTATCAGCTGTGGGCCTTCATCACCCCCGGCCTCTACGCCAAGGAACGCAAGTACGCGATCTCCTTCGTGGCGGCGGGTGCGGCGCTGTTCGTCACCGGCGCGGTGCTGGCGTATTGGGTTGTCGCCCATGCCCTCAGCTTCCTGATGACCATCGGCAACAACGTGCAGATCACCGCCCTGTCGGGTGCGCAGTACTTCAGCTTCATCATCAAGCTGCTGGTGATCTTCGGTGTGAGCTTCGAAACCCCGTTGCTCATCGTGGGTTTGAACTTCCTGGGAGTGCTGACCTATCAGCGGCTGACCAAGTGGCGGCGCGGACTGATCTTCGGACTGTTCGTGTTCGCGGCCATCGTGACGCCGCAGGACCCGATCTCGATGCTGTCGCTGGCGCTTGCGCTGACGTTGCTGTTCGAGATCGCGGTGCAGGTGGCGCGCCTCAATGACAAGCGTCGCGCCCGCAAGGCCGAGGCGTGGGAGAACCTGGCCGACGATCAGGCGTCCCCGCTGGACACCACCCCCGGCGGTGTCGACGCGCCGACCCCGGTGCCGACCGCGGAACCGGTCGCCGCCACACCGGTCGAGAAAACAACAGGAGCCGTGTCGGATTACTCCGATACTCTCTGAAAAGTGACATCAAGGTCGCTTACTGGCGAACTGGCGGCATTCGCCGCCGAACTGAAATTCGAGCTCGATCCGTTCCAGCGGCAGTCGTGTGAGGCGCTCGAGGGCGGGCACAGTGTGCTCGTCTGCGCGCCCACCGGCGCGGGCAAGACCGTGGTGGGCGAATTCGCCGTCCACATGGCGTTGGCCGCGGGCGGCAAGTGCTTCTACACGACGCCGATCAAGGCGCTGTCGAATCAGAAGTTCGCCGATCTCACCGAACGTTATGGTCGCGACGAGGTCGGCTTGCTGACCGGTGACCAGTCCATCAACCCGGACGCCTCGGTGGTGGTGATGACCACCGAGGTGCTGCGCAACATGCTCTACGCGAGTTCGGATGCGCTGCGCGGGCTTTCGTACGTCGTCATGGACGAGGTGCACTACCTGGCCGACCGCTTCCGCGGCGCGGTGTGGGAAGAGGTCATCCTGCACCTCCCGCCCGAGGTGCGCCTGGTCAGCCTGTCGGCGACGGTCTCCAACGCCGAGGAGTTTGGCGCGTGGATGGAGACCGTGCGCGGCGACACCGCGGTCATCGTCGACGAGACCCGGCCGGTGCCGCTGTGGCAGCACGTCATGGTCGGCCGCCGCATGTTCGACCTGTTCGACGACAAGTCCAGCGACGCCAAGGTGGTCGTCGACGAGGACCTGGTGCGCTACATCAAGCACCGCGAATCCGTTGATCGGATGGACAATTGGGCGGTGCCGGGGCGCGGGCGGGGCGGGCCGCGGCGTTCGTTCCGGCCGATGCCGCGGCCGGAGGTCATCGCCAAGCTCGACGACGAGGGGCTGCTGCCCGCGATCACCTTCATCTTCAGCCGCGCCGGGTGCGACGGCGCGCTGGCGCAGTGCGTGCGTTCGCGACTGGACCTCTCGCGCGACGACGATCGCGCGGTCATCGACGAGATCATCGAGAAGCACACCGGCGATCTGCCGCGCAGCGACCTCGAGGTGCTCGGGTACTGGGAGTGGCGCGAGGGTCTGCACCGCGGCTTCGCCTCGCATCACGCGGGCATGCTGCCCGCCTTCCGGCACACCGTCGAGGAACTGTTCGTGCGCGGGCTGGTGCGCGCGGTATTCGCCACGGAGACACTGGCTCTGGGCATCAACATGCCCGCGCGCACGGTGGTGCTCGAGCGCCTCGTCAAGTTCAACGGCGAGAGTCACGCCGAGCTGACGCCGGGGGAGTACACGCAGCTCACCGGGCGTGCGGGGCGGCGCGGCATCGATGTCGAGGGGCATGCGGTGGTGCTGTGGCAGCCGGAGGTCGACACCAGTGCGGTGGCGGGTCTGGCCTCGACACGCACCTACCCACTGCGCTCGTCGTTCCGGCCGGGCTACAACATGTCGATCAACCTGGTCGATCGCATGGGCGCGACGGAATCGCGGGCGCTGCTGGAGCGGTCCTTCGCCCAGTTTCAGGCCGACCGGTCGGTCGTGGGTCTGGTGCGGGGCATCGAACGCAATGACGCCCAGCTGCGCAAGCTGCGCTCCCAGCTCGGCGACGAGAGCTTCTTCGAATACATCCAGTTGCGCGAGCGCATCCGGGAACGCGAACGCGATCTGGAACGGCAGAGCCGCACCGATCGCCGTCAGGCCGCGGTGAATTCGCTCGGCGCGCTGCGGCGCGGCGATGTGGTGGCGATACCGTCCGGGCGTCGTCAGGGTCTCGCGGTGATCCTGGAACCCGATGCGACACCGGGGGATCCGCGTCCGCTGGTGCTCACCGAGGACAAGTGGGCCGGGCGCGTGTCCGCCGCGGACTTCCCGACCCCGGCCGAATCGCTCGGGCGGCTGCGGCTGCCCAAGCATGTCGACCACCGCACCGCGCGGGTGCGCCGCGATCTGGCCTCGGCGCTGCGCAGCACCGGGATCACCATGCCGCGCCGCGCCCGCACCGGCGGCAAAGCCAAGGCCGCCGACGACCGCGACCTGCAGACCCTGCGCCGGGCGCTGCGCAATCATCCGGCACACGCGCGGCCGGATCGCGAGCAACTCGCGCGGATCGGCGAACGCTACAACCGGGTCGAGCGCGAGACCGAGCACCTGCGCCAGCAGGTGGCGGCCACCACCAACTCCCTCGCGCGCACCTTCGACCGCATCCTCGGGCTGCTCGAGGAACGCGGTTACGTCGCCGACGGCGAGGTCACCCAGGACGGCCGCCGCCTGGCGCGCATCTACGCCGAAGCGGATCTGGTTGTGGCCGAAAGCCTTCGGCAGGGACTGTGGCGCGGGCTGGGTCCGGCCGAACTGGCCGCGGTGGTGTCGATCCTGGTCTACGAATCCCGGCAGGAGGGCGGCTACCTGGGCGCTTCCGGGCCGACCGCGCCCATTCGCCGGGCCGTGGACGCCACCATCGGCGTCTGGTCGCAGCTGCGGTCCGACGAGTCCCGGCACCGTCTGGCGCCCACCCGCGAACCCGACCTCGGATTCGTCTCGGGCATCTACACCTGGGCGCGCGGCGACGACCTCGCCGATGCGCTGCTCGCCAGCGGCGATCGCGGAAACCCGCTCTCGGCGGGCGATTTCGTGCGCTGGTGCCGCCAGGTCATCGATCTGCTCGACCAGATCCACAACACCGCCGACGATGTCGAGGTGGCGGCCACCGCGAGCAAGGCGGTGCGGGCCATCCGCCGGGGTGTCGTGGCCGTGGACGCGGCGTAGTAGATGTGACTGTGCTTTGATTCAAGGGTGTACCGACCGCAGTGGAGGCACGCGAGCGTGTTTCCGCTCGGGGGGCTAGCGTGAGGACAACGGATTGCGAGTGGAGGCAAGCAAATGAGCGGCCCGTACGGACCGAATGACGCCCCTGGCCAAGGGGGAGGCAACGATCCGACGCAGCAGTGGGGCGGCCAGCAGCCCGCGCCCAGCGCCGGACCGACTCAGCAATGGGGTGGCCAGCAGCCCGCGCA
>NZ_JBSGBY010000214.1:0-12356 GCF_053601505.1 Nocardia sp. NPDC004722 | reverse complement strand
TGATCGGTGGTGCCGAACTCGTACTGGACGGCGGTGAGGCGCTTGAAGAAATGGCCGATGGCCAGTTCCTCGGTCACGGCGGACGTGCCCGAGATCCTCGAACTGATCGCCCGCACCGAGCCGGGGCCGTTCGCGCCGCGCACCATCGAAATGGGAACCTACCTCGGTCTGCGCTCCGAGGGACGACTCATCGCCATGGCGGGCGAGCGCCTGCGCCCGGAGGGCTGGACCGAGATCAGCGCCGTCTGCACCGATGCCGAATTCCGTGGCCGCGGGCTGGCTTCCCGCCTGATCCGCGCGGTCGGCGCGGGCATCCGCGACCGCGGCGACATTCCGTTCCTGCACGCGGTCGCCCACAACACCACGGCGATCAGCCTGTACGGGACGTTGGGATTCACGCTGCGCAAGCGCTCGCAGCTGACGTTCGTGCAAGCGCCGTGACGGTCAGCCGCGTGGTCAGCCGATACTGAAGGGCTGACCCCAGAGCGTCTGGGTGACGTCCATGACGTTGTCCTGCACCAGAACCGTTGTGTACGAGCGCGCTTCGGCGTAGCCCGCGCAGCCGTCGATGGTCAGGTCGTGGCCGACGTACTGGGTGACGCCGGAGGTGCCGGTGAAGGTGTAGGTCTGGATCGCCTTGGTGCCGACCTTGCCGGGCTTGAGCGTGAGCGACATGGACGGGTCGGCGGACGGGGTGACGCCGGTGGGGGAGATGCCCGCGCCGAGATCGCCGGTGCCGACGGTCAATCCACCGCCGCCGTAGCCGCCTCCGCCTCCGCCTCCGGCATTGCCGCCGCCGTTGTCGCCCGGTGCTTGGCCGTTGCCCGGCTTGGCATTGTCGTTGCCCGCGCTGTTCCCGCTGCCTTCGACCGTCGACTTGCTGCCCAGGTCGACCTGGCAGCCGACCAGGTAGCCGGTCTCGATGCGCCCGCCGGTGACGGTGACGCCGGGCGGCGCGGTGACGGTCACCGACGCCACCGCCGACACCAGCACATTGCGCGAAAGCGGGCTCGCCGCCATCGATCCCGAGATATCGGCCTGCTCACCGCTGCGCGTCAGCTGCACCACCACGCCGTCCGGCCCGGTGAATTCGCCGCTCCCGCCAGGCAGCGGCACCTGCGTGTCCGCACCCGCCGGACCGGCCGCGAGCAGGACGCCTGTCATGAGGCCGGCGGTCGCGATCGCCAGCCCGGTCGAAGTCCACATGTGGTTTTCTCTCATCCGACGCTGAACGGCTGGCCGTACAGCGACACCTCGGTGGAACCCTGGTCATTGATCACCGTCAAGGTGCTGAACGCCCGCGCCTGCGCATATCCGGCACAGCCCGACAATTGGATGCCGCGGCCGGAATAGGCGATGCCGACCGTTCCCGCGGCGGGATCGAGTTGTTTCGTATCGAGCACCACCGTGCTCACGCCGCCGGGCACCAGGCTGATGCTGGGCGCGACCTCCGGAGTGATCGAACTCGGCGAGATGTAGGCGTCGCCGCTCAGCGACAGGCCGCCACTCAGATCGACCTGACAGCCGACCAGATAGCCGGTCACCAAGGTGCCCTTGGTGGCATGCGCGACCTTCGCCATCACGACCCCCGTCACGCTCGCGGCCCGCGAGAGACCGTTGGCGGCCAGCGACGGTGCCACCACGGCCTGCTCACCGGTACGGGTCAGATCCACCTCGACACCGGTGGCGGTGGTGAGCGCTTGCTCGCCGTCCGGCAGTGCGGTCACGGTGTCGGCGTGCGCGACGGCCGGTCCGAGCATGAGCACCGCGAGGCCGAGGCCGATAAACGCAAGTCGGCCATCCATTCTCGAATTCAACCTGCACTGACCCTTCGAGCCTCGAGAAACAATCGAGGGGCATCCTATGGGGGCACGGTGTGCAGGCACAACACTAGAAATCACTGTGCGGCTTCGGATTACCGCTGGATGACCCGGCCGAGTCCTTCGCTGTGAATTTCCTTGGAATTCGCTGCGTGTACTCGACAGCGGCCGAATCGAATTCGCGCGGCGAATCGAGCGCGCAAATTACCGCGATTGTTTCAGCCGTCGAACTTCGCGATGGCCGCCGCGGTGACCGGCGCGAAGAAGTTGATCAGGTTGCCGTCCGGATCGCGGAACAGCAGTGATCGATTGCCCCACGGCATGGTCGTCGGCTCGTTGACGAAGTCGTCGACGGCACCTTCGAGCCGGGCGTAGTCGGCATCGACATCGTCGACCCGGAATTCGATGATGGCGGTGTGGTTGTCGGCCGGTCGGGCACTGCCCGCGGCGAACAGCGCCACGGTGCGAGTGCTTCCGATCGCCAATGTTCCTGCCGGGGTGTTGATTTCGGCGAAATCCGGCGTCAGGCGAACCGCGTCCACCCCGGTCACCCGCTCATAGAACTCGACCAGACGGTCGACATCGGCGGTGATCAAGCGGATTGACACGAGATTCATGACTGCTCCTGGCGTGAGATCCGGCGGGTCGATCCCACCGGTGTTCGTCACGCTAGAGCCGATACCGGACAGAATCCGCCCGGTATACCTGGAAAACTTTCCCCATGACCCGCCCCACCGCCCGAGTGCTCGCCCTCCTGGAGTTACTCCAGTCCGGCGGCACCCACCCGGTAGGCCGCCTGGCCGACCGCCTCGGTGTCGACGAGCGCACGGTCCGCCGCTACCTCGACCACCTCGCCGACCTGGACATCCCCGTCCATTCGGTGCGCGGCCGCTACGGCGGCTACCGCCTAGCCCCCGGCTACCGCCTGCCACCCCTCATGCTCACCGACGACGAGGCCCTCGCCGTCATGCTCGGCCTCATCGCCGCCCGCCGCTCGGGCACAGGCTCTGAATCAGCCCGAGCCGCCGACACCGCGGCAGCCAAACTGGCACGAGTCCTACCCAAAACCCTCGCGACCCGCCTCGACACCCTCCTGCACGAGGTGAACTACACCGGCGAATCTCGCTCCACCCCGCCCCCAACCACCGAGGTGCTACTGATCTTCGCCGAAGCCACCCGCGACCACCGCCCAGTCGCCATCACCTACACCGACCGCCACGGCCGCCGCACCGCCCGCACCGTCCACCCCTACGGCATGGTCGCCCACAACGACCGCTGGTACATAACCGGAACCGACTCCGCCAGCGGAGAATCCCGCTCTTTCCGAATGGACCGCATATCGACAGCCACCATCACCCCCGGAACCTTCACTCCCCCTGAGGGATTCGAGCCCGCCACCGAACTCCTCACCGCCCTGGCCAGCACCCCCTACCGCCACGAAGTCTCCATCCGCATCCAAGGCAACGCCCCCACCATCCGCCCCTCTTACCCGCAGCGATCGTCACGCTGGACGAAATCGATTCCAGCGTAAGCGAACCCGACAATGACCCCTGGGTCCGAGTACGCCTCCACGCCGACCGCCTCGACTGGATCCCACCCCTCCTCATTACCCTCAACCGCCCCTTCATCATCGAATCCCCCGCCGCCCTATCCGAATCCGTCCAAGCCCTAGCCCACCGCCTACTCGCCGCGACCACCGAGATCTAGACCGCATCGCCGACTCGTATCTTCGCTTCTGGCTCGCCTTCCTACACGATTGGCGGGTCATGCTCGAGGCGCGTGGTTGGTGGAGGGGTTGTGCTCGGTGGCCCAGCTGGCCAGCAGGTGGAGGGAGTCTTCGGAGTCGCTGCCTGGTTCGGTGTTGTAGACGGTGAGGATGAGGTCGTCGGTGGGCAGGTCGAGGGATTCGTAGGTGAGGTGGAGGGTGCCGACGAGGGGGTGGTGGATGGGTTTGGTGCCCTGGTGGTGGCGCAGGACGTCATGGCGAGCCCAGCGGATACGGAATTCGTCACTGCGGGTGGATAATTCGCCGATGAGGTCGGTGAGGTCCTTGTTGTAGGGGTCGCGGCCGGCTTGGGCGTGCAGCAGGGCGACGACAGCGTCGGCGGCACCATCCCAATCACCCCAGAATTGGTGGGAGCGGGGATCGAGGAACAGGAACCGGCCGTGGTTGGGAGCGGCGACCCGGGCTACTTCGAACATGGGGGCGTACAAGGCGCGGCCGAGCGCGTTGGCGGCCAGCACGTCACCGCAGCCGTTCACGATCAGCGCTGGGCAGGTCATGGAGTCCAGCAGCCGTTGCACGTTGGGTCGCACCGTGGCGGCGGGCGGGCGGCGTCGGCGGCGGGGTGCTGGACCGGCGGCGCGGGCGAGGTCGTCGAGGTGGGCGCGGTCGTCCTCCTCCAGCCGCAGCGCCCGTGCGAGGGCGTCGAGGACCTGGGCTGAGACTCCGGCCAGGTTGCCGCGTTCGAGTTTCGCGTAGTACTCGACGCTGATCCCGGCGAGCTGGGCGACCTCGGCGCGGCGCAGCCCTGGTACCCGGCGGGTGCCGTGGGTGGGTAGTCCTGCCTGCCGGGGGGTGATGGCGGCGCGGCGGGAGGTCAGGAATTCGCGGATCTCGGCGGCATGGTCCACAGTGTCCAGGCTAAGGCGCTCGATCCGGTGCAGGGGTGCCCTGTCAGTACACTTCTCATCAGTGCCTTTTTCCCGGACACATTCCCGCCTACTTTCTGGTTGAGCGCTCGATTCTCGATTGCATGCAGGAAATGTCGGATGGTCTCACCCCGTGCCCGAAATTGGGAAAGGAAACTGTCATGGCCGATATCTCGCAGCAGCTCGTGCAGCTGGCCAAGGGTTTGAGCAGCCCGGTCCGTGCACCGATTCTTCACAGGCCCGATGAATACGGGATGGCATATGAGGACATCACGTTTCCGTCCGCGGACGGTACCCCGCTCGGGGCGTGGTGGATCCCCGCTCCGGGCTCGGACAAGCTGATCATCGCCAACCACCCGATGCCGATGAACCGCTACGGTTTCCCCTCGCACCTGCCCCGCTGGGGGTTCGTCCCCGGCAACACCATCGAGGTCAACTACATGCGGGAATACCAGCACCTGCACGAGGCCGGGTACAACGTGCTGACCTACGACGCCCGTAACCACGGCCAGAGCGGTGACGCCAACGGCTTCATCTTCACCTGGGGCCAGTACGAATCGCGTGACGTGGTGGGCTCGCTGCGCTACGTCAAGTCCCGCCCCGACACCGCCGCCATGAAGGTGGGCCTGCTCAGCCGCTGTATGGGCGCCAACGCCACCTTCGTCGCGATGAACCGGCACCCGGAACTGTTCGCCGACATCCACGCGCTGGTCGCTATCCAGCCGATCTCGCTGCGCGCCATGGTCGAACGCAATCTCGAGATGATGGGACTCGAGGACCAGTTCGACGTCGTCGACCGGGAAGTGCAGCTGAACCTCAGCTTCACCATCGATGAGGTATCGCCGATCGAGGACGCCAAGAGCTGCCAGATCCCCACGTTCATGATGCAGGTCCGCGACGACGCGCTGACCAAGTCCTCCGACGTGCAGGCGATCTTCGACGCGGTCCCCGTCGCGGAGAAGAAGCTGTTCTGGATCGAAGGCAGCACGCGACGCTGGGACGGCTACAACTACTTCTCCGAACACCCCGAGCAGATGATCGAATGGTTCGACAAGCACATGAACTGAAGCCAACTCGGCCGCTCGGGCTGATCAGGTAGCCCGAGCGGTCGCATGGCGCGCTGACTGAACCGGTCAACGTCTCGGGGCGGAAGATCAAGTGGCGGTGTCGGTTTGAGGCCGTCTGAACGTCCTGCATTGCTGAACCCAGCATGGGCACTCTTGTGGCCGTTCGGCTTTCGTGCGAACCGGAAGGGTTCTACTATCGGCTGTAGTAGCTACGGATGGGGGCATGATGGCGAATATCGACAAAGCGGGAACGGCAGTGCGGACGGTCCCGTCTTTGCTGGGGCGGTTGGTGGAGTTGGGTTCGCGGTTCGCCAACAGTCGCGGGATCTATCTCGGTCGACGTTCGACGAGGCTTCATGTCGCGTTGTATCGCCGCTTCGGTGGTCGGTTCGGCGGTCACCTCCCGGGGTGGCCGAATGCCCGGATTCTGCTGCTCGACCATGTCGGTGCGCGGTCCGGAGTTCGTCGGACGTCGCCGGTGATGTATTACGAGGACAGCGATTTCATCGCGGTCGTGGCCTCGAAGGCCGGACAACCGACCAACCCGGCGTGGTTCCACAATCTGTTGGCCCATCCGGAGACCACCATCCAGATCGGTCCCGAGACACGTAGGGTCCGTGCTCGGATCGCGACGAGCGCGGAGCGAGATGCGCTGTGGCCCAAGTGTTTGACGGCCTATCCAGGCTATGAGTTCTTTCAGCGTCTCGCGCATCCCCGTGTGATCCCGATCATGCTTCTCGAACCGATTGTGAGGCTGTAACTGCGCATGCTGGGCGAACGCACTCACATGCCGCCGATGCCCAGACGCGAAACAGAGCGAGCGCCTCGGTCAGATTGCGCGGACCGCGGGCTAGGCGGAAGGTCTGCACCGCGCGGGCGTTTCCGCGTAGCGGGTCCAGAAATGCGACGAGGCCCCGATCCGGATGGATCGGGGCCTCGTGTCGGGGTGGCTGACGGGACTCGAACCCGCGACACCCAGGATCACAACCTGGTGCTCTACCAGCTGAACTACAGCCACCATTGCCGTAACTTTCCGGCGCGGTAGATATTAGCGTGCGGTCGTGACGAGTACCTAATCGGCTGTTCAGGTGGGGTTTAGCCCGCGTTGGGCGGGGGCGGTGCGGGGGTGGAGAGGTCGGCGGCTACGGCGGCGATCTCGGCGGTGGAGGGGCCGGGTGGGGCGACGAAGGCGGTGCGGCGGTAGTACTGGAGTTCGCGGATGGATTCCTGGATGTCGGCTAGGGCGCGGTGGGCGAGGCCCTTCTCCGGCTGGCCGAAGTAGATGCGGGGGTACCAGCGGCGGGCCAGTTCCTTGATGGAGCTGACGTCGATCATGCGGTAGTGCAGGTGGTTGTCCAGGGTCGGCATGTCGCGGGCGATGAAGCCGCGGTCGGTGGCGATGGAGTTGCCGGCCAGCGGGACCGTGCGCGGGGTGGGCACGTACTGCTTGATGTAGTCGAGGATCTGCTGTTCGGCTTCCTCGACCGTCACCACGGAGCGACGAACCTCTTCGGTGAGCCCGGAGCGGGCGTGCATCTCGGTGACCACCGGCGGCATGGCGGCCAGGGCGGCGTCGTCGGCGTGGATCACGATGTCCACGCCCTCGCCGAGAATATTGAGGTCACTGTCGGTGACGAGCGCGGCCACCTCGATCAGCTTGTCGCTGTCCAGCTGTAGGCCGGTCATCTCGCAGTCCATCCACACCACGTATTTGTCGCTCACCGGGGTCAGCGTAGCCGTTCGGCCGCTGTGTTCGACCCTGGGCTACCAATGGTTTCGCAATTGCCGATCGAGGGTGTGCATGGTGTCCTTCGGCACCAGCAACTCCAGACTCAACGGGGTGATGGAGATGCGGCCCGCCGCCAAGGCGTGCGCGTCGGTGCCGGGCACGGTGCTTTCGAATCGGGCCGGCGGGAGATTGATTCGGAACAGGCCCTCGGTCCGGTCGAACAATCGGCCGTAGGAGGCCCGGTAGGGAGTGGTGACCTCGAATTCGGTGCCGAGTGTCGCGTCGAAGGGAATGTTGACCGACAACAGGTCGAATCCATTGCAGAGATCGGTATTCAGCAGGATGGTCACCAGTTTGGCGGTGATCGCGGCGGCGTTTTCGTACAGGGGGAAATTGTTTCGGTCGAACAGGTCGATGGGTGGCCCGGGTTCCGGGGGAATCGGCATCGACACCGCGACCGCGCGCACCCCGTCGATGGCCGCCTCCATGGCCGCCCCGATGGTTCCCGAACCGAGGATGTAGCCGTGCCCGAGGTTGACGCCCAGGTTGATGCCGGAGACCACCATCGCGGGCTTGCGTTCGAGCAGGTGGTAGAGCCCGAGTTGGACGCAATCGGCGGGCGTGCCGCCGACGGTGTGAATGGGAATGTTCTCCAGCAGCCGCTCTTCGACCTCGAGGTGATTGTGCGCGCTGATGGATTTCCCGACCAGACTCTGCTGCGTTCTCGGGGCGACCGCGCACACCGTGTACCGACGCGAGAGTTCGTGGAGCACTGGGTAGAAGCCGATGGAGGAATGACCGTCGTCATTGGTCAGGAGTATGTCGGCGGTGTTCGAAGGACTCATGTGTCGCGCCCCCCGTCGGCCAATCTTCGATAAATCTACTCTCCGGCAGTATCGTTCACATCGGATCCACACGTAACGAGCGGTCGGCATGTTTGGTTGGGCAGTTTTCCCGGAGCAATAGTTCGCAGGAGGAATGCGCGATGACCACCCCGCAGGAGAAGGCAGCGGCGGCACGGAAGGCAGCGGAGGAGGCGGCGCGGATCGCGGCCGAAGCGGCCGCGGCGGCCGAGGCCGCGGAAAAGGAGGCGGCCGAGGAAGCCGCCGCCGAGCAGCAAGCCGAGACTGCGAAAAATGCTGCCGCCAAAGCCGATTCGAGCGCAGCCAGCAAAGCGCCCGCGGACAAGGACGAGGCGGCCGCGCAGGAGATCGCCGCCGGTTACGCCATGGAGGGCCTGGCCCTGGAACTGGGCACCGTCATCACCGGCGGCACCGTGCATCCCGATGCGCGCGTACGCATTCCGATGAAGACCATGAACCGCCACGGCTTGATCGCGGGCGCCACCGGTACCGGTAAGACCAAGACCGTGCAGGGCATCGCCGAACAGCTCTCGGCGGCGGGCGTGCCGGTGGTGGTCGCCGACGTGAAGGGTGACCTGTCGGGTCTGGCGCAGCCGGGCCAGGAGAACGACAAGCTGCTCGCCCGCGCCCGCGAGACCGGCGACCCGGACTGGAAACCGCAGGGGTTCCCGTGCGAATTCGTGTCCCTGGGCACCGACGGCATCGGCGTCCCGATTCGCGCCACCATCACCTCGTTCGGCCCGATCCTGCTCAGTAAGGCGCTGGGGCTCAACGAAACTCAGGAATCCACCCTGGGCCTGATCTTCCACTGGTCGGACAAGAGCGGTTTTCCGCTGCTGGATCTCAAGGACCTGCGCGCGGTCATCCAATTCCTCACCAGCCCGGAGGGCAAGGAGGATCTCAAGGGCATCGGCGGCGTCTCCGCGCAGACCGCGGGCGTGATCCTGCGCGCCCTGGTGAATCTGGAGGCCGACGGCGGCGACACCTTCTTCGGTGAGCCGGAACTGGATCCGGCCGATCTCATGCGCACCGCGGGCGGCATGGGCGTGATCACGCTGTTCGAGCTGGGCGCGCAGGCCGCGCGACCACAGATGTTCTCGACCTTCCTGATGTGGGTGCTGGCGGACCTGTTCCAGACCCTGCCCGAGGTCGGCGATATGGACAAACCCAAGCTGGTGTTCATCTTCGACGAGGCGCACCTGCTGTTCAACGGCGCCTCCAAGGCGTTCCTGAACCAGGTGGAGCAGACGGTCAAACTGATCCGTTCCAAGGGTGTCGGCGTGTTCTTCTGCACCCAGCTGCCCACCGACATCCCCAACTCGGTGCTCTCGCAGCTGGGCGCGCGCGTGCAGCACGCGTTGCGCGCGTTCACGCCGGAAGATCAAGCGGCGCTGTCGAAGACGGTGCGCACCTATCCCAAGACGGCCACCTACGATCTCGAGAAGGCGCTCACCTCGCTGGGCATCGGCGAGGCCGTGGTGACGGTGCTGTCGGAGAAGGGCGCGCCCACACCGGTCGCGTGGGCGCGCATGCAGCCGCCGCGTTCGCTCATGGACACCATCGGCGATGACCAGATCCGTTCCCGCGCGCAGCAATCCGCGCTGTTCGGCAAGTACGGCACCACCATCGACAATGATTCCGCCTACGAGATCCTGGCCGAGAAGCTGGCCGCGGCCCAGCAGCAGGCCGAGGACGAGCCGCCCGCCAAGTCCTCGCGGTCGCGGCCCGCGCCGGAACCGGAGTCGATGGCGGAGAAGATCGTCAACAACCCGGCCTTCAAGAACCTGCTCCGCTCGGCCGCCACCGTCGCCGGGCGCGAGATCAGCCGCAGCATCTTCGGCACCCGGAAACGGTGACCCCGGCTCAGTGCCCGATGTCGCGGCACATGAGGTCGTCGATGGTCTCGCGGCGGACGAGTTCGCGGCAGTCGCCGTCGCGCACGGCGACGATGGGCGGGCGGCCGACGCCGTTGTAGGAGGACGCGAGGCTGTGGTGGTAGGCCCCGGTGCAGGGCATGGCGAGCACCTCGCCGGGGCGCAGGTCCGCGGGCAGCCGGACGTCGCGGGCGAGGATATCGCCCGCCTCGCAGTAGCGTCCGGCGATGGTGGCGGTCATGTGCGGTCCGGTGGGGTGGCGGTTGACGACGACGGCCTCGTAGTGCGCGCCGTAGAGGGCCACTCGGGGGTTGTCGCTCATGCCGCCGTCGACGGTCACGTAGGTGTGCCCGTTCTCGACGTGTTTGACCGACAGCACCCGGTAGAGCGTGACGCCCGCGCGGGCGACGATGGCGCGGCCGGGCTCCAGGGAGATGTGCGGCCGCGGGAATCCGTGCCGCACGCAGGCGGCGTCGAGCGAGTCCTCGATGATGTCGGACAGTTCGGCCAGATTCATCTCCGCGTCGCCGCTGCGGTAGGCGACCGCGTGCCCGCCGCCGAGGTCGAGTTCGGTCAGGGTGACGCCGAATTCGTCACGGATGCGGGCCATTTCGGCGATCATCCGGCGGACGGCCTCCCCGTAGGGGAAGGTGTCGTAGATCTGTGAGCCGATGTGGCAGTGCAGCCCCGCGAATTCCAGATTGGGTTGCCGCACCAGGCGATCCGCCGCCTCCAGGACGGCCTGACCGCCGATCGGGAAGCCGAACTTCTGGTCGGTGACCCCGGTGCGGACGGCCGGATGCCCGTGCACGTCGATATCGGGGGTGACGCGCAGCAGCACCCGCTGCGGCCGCCCGGCCAGCGCGGAGAGCAGCGTGATCTCGGTCAGCGAGTCGACGACGATCCGCCCGACCCCGCAGTTGATGGCGGTCTCCAGCTCGGCGAAGGGTTTGCCGTTGCCGTGCAGGACGATTCGCGCCGGATCGGTCCAGGACGCCAGCGCCACCGCCAGTTCCCCGGCCGAGCACACGTCCAGTGAGAGACCCTCGTCGGTGATCCATTCGGCCACCGCCCGGGTGAGCAGCGCCTTGCCCGCGTAGATGATCTCGGCGTCGGGGAAGCGCTTGCGGTACGCCCGGCAGCGCCCGCGCACCTCGTCCTCGTCGAGGACGTAGGTCGGGGTGCCGTACCGATCGGCGATATCGGCCAGTGCGACACCGCCGACCGTGATGCGGCCATCGCCGTCGTAATGGGTCTCGCTCGGCCAGATGGCCGGATCGAGGCGGGGCACCATGCCCCCGTCACGCAGCGACGGAAAGATCTCGAGCAGCGTCAAGGTGTCTCCTGTGGGTGTCCCCGCTCTCTGTTCCGCGGGGCCATCCCCAGGAGTACGCCCGTACCGGTAGTAGGTACACCTCCGGCTACGCGGCCTTGACGAGGGCCTCGGCGATCCTTACGCGATCTTGACCGGTGAGGCGGTCACTCGCCCAGTTTCTTGTAGGCGGCCCCGGCGACCACCGAGGTGAGCGAGCGCGGCCCGAACTGCCCGGCCAGGCTCATACCCTTGCTGATCAGGCCCGGAACCACCCGCATCTTGTTGCGGGCGAGCGCGTCGACGGTGATCTTGGCGGTGTGGGCGGCGGTGACCCAGATGAACTCCGGGATCTTGCTGCCCATCTCCTCCTGATCCGGGTTGTCGGTGCGCACCGGGCCGGGGGCCAGCAGCGTGACGTGCACGCCGGTGCCCTTGAGCTCCCCGCGCAGCGACTCGGAGAAGGTGTTGACGAACGCCTTGCTCGCGGAATAGGTGGTGTTGTGCGGAATCGGCATATTGCCCGCGGCGGAGCCGGTGATCAGGATGCCGCCCGCGCGACGCTCCAGCATGCCGGGCAGCACGGCCAGCGTGAGGTCGTGCACCGCAACGGCATTCAATTCCATGATGTCGCGCTCGTAGTCGAGGTTCAGCTTGGCCAGCGGCCCGAAGGTGGCCACGCCGGCGTTGTTGCACAGGATCGCGATATCGCGCGAGGCCAGTTCCTCGGCCAGCGGGGCGCGCTGTTCGCGGTTGGACAGATCCACCGCGCGCACCTCGGCGATGATGCCGTACCGCTCGGTCAGCCGCTGCGCCAGCTCGGCCAGCAGGTCGCCGCGCCGGGCGACGAGGATCAGCGAGTAGCCCCGGGAGGCAAGCTCTTCGGCGAGGGCGACACCGATCCCGGAGGAGGATCCGGTGACGACGGCGCGATTGTCGGCGGTGGGTGGCCAGCGAGGTGAACTTGATCAGGATCGGGGTGCGCACCTGCCAGCCGCTCCAGGCGTGCGACTGGGTCTGGGTCTGGTTCTGCGGGGGC
>NZ_JBSGBY010000213.1:3101-12379 GCF_053601505.1 Nocardia sp. NPDC004722 | reverse complement strand
GCGCGACCCCGAGCGCGCCGAAGACGATCGGGCGGCTCATCACCAGATGCGCCCAGCGCGCCCACGCGGTCGAGGCCGCCGTCGAGCGGGTCTCGGCCGGGCGCAGCCGCGCGGGCAGCGCACCCCGGTTGACCGCCGGGCCGAGCACGGCCAGCAGCGCGGGCAGCAGGGTGAAAGCCGCTGTCAGAGTGCCGAGTACGGCCACCACCACGCCCAACGCCACCCCGTCGAGCATGGGCAGGCCGACCACCAGTAGCGAGCACAGCGAGATCATGACGATGATGCCCGAGGCCAGCACGGTGCGGCCGGTGGTGTCCAGGGCCGCCCCGACAGCGGCGTGGATGTCCGTGCGGGCCTTGCGATCCCGCACGCCACGCTTGGTCAGTTCCTCGTTGAAGCGGCTCACCAGGAACATGGCGTAGTCGATCGCGGTACCGGTGCCGATCATGGTCGCCACCGACAGCACGAAGGAGTCGAAGGTCAGGAAGCTGGCCAGCCCGAACAGCACGCCCACCGCCAGCGCGATCCCGGCCGCGGTGACCGAGATGGGAATGGTGGCCGCGACCACCGCGCCGAGCGCGAGCACCAGCACGATCGCGGCGATGGGCAGGCCGATGGCCTCGCCGCGGCTGATGTCCGCGGTCTCCATCCGGATCAGCTCGCCCTCGACCGGCGAGTATCCGGTGAGGTCGGCGCGCACCTCGTTGTCGGAGGCGGCGGTCAGGGCCGTCTGCAACCGGGCGGTGACGTCGACGCGTTCGGACATGTCGCCATTGATGCCCACCAGGGCGAGTGCGGTGTGCCGGTCGGCCGAGATCTGTTGTCTCGCATCGCCTTCGAAGGGGCCGACGGCACCGGGTACGCCGGGGACGGCACGGGCCGCACCGAGCACACGCTCGATCGCCGCCCGGAAGCGCGGATCGTCGACGGTCAAGCCGTCGGCATGCAGCACGATCAGGTCCTGCTCCGCGCCGAGTACCGAGAAGTGTTGCGCTATGCGGTTTTCGGCCGCGGCGGAGGTGGATCCCGGGACCGCGTAGTCGGGTGCGCCCAGTCGGGCGTGCAGGGCCGGGTAGGCCGCGCCGCACACCGCGATCAGCACCAGCCAGATGCCGATGACCGTCCATCGGTGCCGGGCCAGGAACCCGCCCCAGCGTGCGAGCGGGCCGAGCCGCGGCGTGGATTCGGGCGAGCGGGGTGGATCTGCGAGGGCCTGACTGCTCATGCTGACTCCCACGGTCGATACCTGACAGTCACTATCAGGTATGCGCGAAAGCTTAGGCCGATCCGGCAATGAGGTGCAAGTCACTGTCAGGAATCCATGGCTGGACCCCGTACGGTTACGAGTGGTTCGCTAGGCCGTCATCATTCGAGGGTTGGATGCGAACTGGACGCGCGACCGGATAGCTTCGGCGTGTTCGAATCATTCACTCCTAGCGGGAAGGCACCACCGGAGCATGGGCGTGTTCGCCGGCATCAACAGGCGCGATTTTCTGGCGAAAGCCATGGCCACGGGCGGTGCGGCGGCCCTCGCCTCGCTGGCCAACCCGATCATCGAGCGGGCCTACGCCGCCGACCCGGCCGGTATGGGCGGGCTCGGCGACATCGAGCACATCGTGCTGCTCATGCAGGAGAACCGCAGCTTCGACCACTACTTCGGCACCATGTCCGGCGTGCGCGGCTTCGGCGATTCCTCCCCGGCCTTCAACCAATACGGCTACGCGCCCGGAATCGGGCCCACCGCAGACGGATTCCTCAACCCTTTCCGCCTCGACACCACCCGCGGGGCGACCCTCGACGGCGAATGCATCAACGACCCGGACCACACCTGGGCGGGCATGCACAAAGCCTGGAACAACGGGCGCAACGACGGCTGGATGCCGATGTCGATCGCGTCGGTCGGTGCGGCCAACGGTCCCGCGGCCATGGGTTACTACACCCAGGAAGACATTCCGGTGCACTGGGATCTGGCCAACGCCTTCACCCTGTGCGACAGCTACCACTGCTCGGTGCTCGGCCCGACCGACCCCAACCGGCTGTACTGGATGTCGGCGACCATCGATCCGGACGGGCTCAATGGCGGCCCGCTGCTCGAGACGCCGACCCTGATCCCGCAGAACGCCTACAGCTGGCGGACCATGCCGGAGAACCTCTCCGACGCCGGGGTCAGCTGGAAGATCTACAACAACCGCGATGTCGGCCCGCTGTCCTCGGTGATCCTCGATGGCATGCTCGGCTGCTTCAAACAGGCCGCCGACCCCAATTCCGAACTGGCACGGCGCGGTAAGGCCCCGGCCTACCCGCAGGACTTCGCCGCCGATGTGGCCGCCAACCAGCTGCCCGCCGTGTCCTGGGTGATCCCGCCGCTGCTCAACTGCGAACATCCGGCGCTGCCACCGGCTTTGGGTGCGGTCGGCATCATGCAGGTGCTCGACATCCTCACCTCCAACCCGGCCGTGTGGGAGAAGACCGCGCTCATCGTCAGCTACGACGAGAACGGCGGCTTCTTCGATCACGTCACCCCGCCCACCCCGCCGCCGGGCACGCCGGGTGAATACCTGACCGTGCCGCTGGCGAACACCGCCAAGTCGGAGGGCATCGCCGGGCCGATCGGCCTGGGCTATCGCGTTCCCTGCTTTGTCATCTCGCCCTACAGCCGTGGCGGCCTGGTGGCGTCGGAGACCTTCGACCACACCTCGCAGCTGCGCCTGATCGAGCGTCGTTTCGGGGTGGACGTGCCCAACCTGACCGCGTGGCGGCGCGGCGCGACCGGCGATATGACCTCGGCGTTCGACTTCGGTGCGAGCCCCGATGCCGCGAAACCCGTGTTCGCCCCGGCGAATCGGAAGGTGGACGCGGCCTTGGCGCAGTGCGGGCCGAATGTCGCGCTGGGTACCGCGAATGCCGGTACGCCGTACCCGGTTCCGCCGAACTCGATGCCCACCCAGGATCCGGGTACGCGACGTCGTCCGAGCGGTCTCGTCTAGTTACACGCGCACAAAACCAGTGGCTCGGTCCGAAAGGGCCGGGCCACTGCTGGTTTCGGGGCGGGATCGGCGGGGTGTGGGGCGGGTCAGCCGGCGGTGGCCGGAACCCAATTCCGCACGCGAGTGGGTTCGGGTGCGCGTTTTCGCGTGGCCGCGACGCTGTGCCGACCCGTGCTGAGCAGCGCGGTCAGCCAGGAGCGCCGGATTCCGGCGAGTGCGGCTGCGACGGCGGGGATCTCGATGCAATGCACGGTGCCCGCCAGGCCCAGACGGTGGCGACCCGTCTGGATGTTGTTGGTGCCCACTGATAATCCTTCTCTTGCGTGTTACCGGCCCACTATCGCCTGCGGCGAACCATAGCCGAACAAAAGTGTGGATCGCCGAATTTTGCGCGACGTACACCCCGGCGTGTCGGAATGTTGCCGACAAACGGTCGGGATTGACCGAAAAAGTTGCGAAATGATCTCGTCGGCGTCACGGAACGGCCAAGGACTGTGCTTGCAGGTGAAACCGCAGGCCCGAATGGGTAATCCGGGGAGCCGACGCGGGTAACCCTGATCGGCGCGCCGACCGGCCGCAATGCGAGACTGGACCAATGTTGCGAATCGGTCTCACCGGAGGCATGGGCGCGGGCAAGTCCACCGTGGCCCGCATTCTGACCGAACTCGGTGCCGTGCTGGTCGACAGTGACGTCATCGCCCGCGAGGTGGTCGCACCCGGCACCGAGGGTCTCGCCGCTCTCGTCGCCGCCTTCGGTGACGACATCCTCGCCGCCGACGGCAGCCTCGACCGCCCGGCCCTGGCCGCCAAGGCGTTCGCCACCGATGAGGCCCGCGCCACCCTCAACGGCATCACCCACCCGCTCGTCGGCAAGCGCACCGCCGAGCTCATTGCCGCCGCGCCCGCGGACGGCATTGTGGTGCAGGACATTCCGCTGCTGGTCGAGAACGGGCTGGGGCCGTTCATGAACCTCGTGCTGATCGTCATGGCCGATGTCGAGACTCGGGTGCACCGGCTCGAGACCTTCCGTGGCATCTCGCCCGAGGACGCGCTGGCTCGCATCCAGGCCCAGGCCACCGACGATCAGCGCCGCGCGGCGGGGGATGTGCTGCTCGACAACAGTGGTGCGCCGGGCGAATTGGAGCCGCTGGTCCGCGAACTGTGGGAGCAGCGCCTCGTCCCGTTCGAGCACAACCTGCGCACCGCGACCCGAGCCCCGCGTGGAGCGGTGCGGCTGGTCGAAGCGGACCCGACCTGGGCGGCACAGGCGCAGCGCGTCATCGCGCGACTCGCCGTGGCGTGCGGTGACAGGGCCCGGCGCATCGACCATATCGGCTCGACGGCGGTCGAGGGGCTGGCCGCCAAGGATGTCCTCGACATCCAGATCACGGTCGCCGATCTCGGCGTCGCGGACTCGCTGCGGGATTCGCTGCAGGCCATCGGGTTTCCCCGGCTCGACCACATCACCACCGACGATTCGAAGCCCGGGACCGATCCGGCGCTGTGGGAGAAGCGGATCCACGCGAATGCCGATCCGGGCCGGCCGGTCAATGTGCATGTGCGCGTGGACGGTTGGCCGGGACAGCGGTTCGCGCTGGCGTTCGTGCAGTGGCTGCGCGCGGATGCCGCGGCGCGCGCGGAATACCTCGAGGTCAAGCGGAAGGCGGAGGCCGCAGCGGAGGGGCTGGCCGACGCCGCCGCCATCGAGGCGTATCTGGCTGTGAAGACGCCATGGTTCGAACAGATCTACCCGCGGGTGCTCGCCGAGACCGAACAGCCCGGCTAGCCCGAAGCTACATCCAGGTCAGTTCGATCCCCTGCTTGGCCAGCCAGGCCTCGAAACTGTGCCCGTGCGCGGCGATTCCGTCGATCGTCGAGGTCGCGGACTCGATGGCCTGCTGCGCCTCGGCGAGGGTCAGGTAGCCGGCGGCGTGGGCGGCGAGTAGCTCGTCGACATCGAGTAGCTCGACCTCGCGGCCCTGGCGCACCACCAGGTCCAGGTAGTGGTCGACGGACTTCCACTGCTTCGGGCCGACCTGCGCGAACTCACCGATATCGATGTAGTAGTCCTGGTCGCGCAGGTGCGCGGGGGTGAAATGGAAGACGGTGGCGCGCAACGACACCGTGGGCAGCAGCCAGGACTCGATGTAGTGGAACTCGGGATGGTCGGAGGTGCGGGCCATGTAGAGACCCCACGGCTCGACCTGATAGCGCTCGACCTGCCGCACGAAACCCTTGGGATCGATATTGGTGAGCTCGTCGATATTGAAGTACTCCACCTTGGGTCGGTGCAGGTTCACCGCGGGTGCCCGAGTCATGCCAACCAGCATCGCGCCTCCGGGGGCGGTCGTCCAGGGGAGCGGATGTTGCGTCGCCGACAGATTGCTGGAATCCGGTGCCGGGGTGGCCGAATTTTCCGAAAAGTGAATCTGAAGCGCCTTCGTTTCGTTAATGTGCGGCCTGCGCGGATTTCGCGCACACGCGACCCGCCGCACCTGGGCGGGCCTGCCACACAAAGGGAAGTAACTGCATGAACGAACGCACTACCCGGGCCCGCCGGGCCGGTCTGGGGGCCGCGGCCTTCGGTGCGGCGGCCGGAGTCGTCGTCCTGGTCGCTCCGCAGGCGGGCGCCTGGCCGAGCGATCTGACGGTGTCCGGCGGCTCGACCCACAATGTCGGCTGCTCGTACACGCTCACCGCGACCGTCACCCTCGATCGCCTGACCTCGGTGACCTTCAAGGACAACGGCACCGAGATCGCCGGCAGCCCGGTAACCCCGTCGCTGCTGAGCAATAACGTCACCCTCAGCTGGACTCCGAGCACGGCCGGATCGCACACGCTGACCGCGACCCAGGATCTGATCACGAAGTCACTGGCAGTCGACGTGTCGCCCGCCAGCAGCTTCGGCAGCTTCGGCTGCGGACTGAACGGACTGCTTCCGAGCCTGTCCGGCTAGCGGACAGACCCGTCGACACCCGGTCCGAACCCATTGCGGACCGGGTGTTCTCGTTTCAGAGCCAGGTGAGCGTGATGCCCTGGCGGCCGAGCCACGCGTCCACATCGTGGTTGCAGCCCGCGATCCCGTCGACCACCGCGGCGGCGCGCTCGATGGCGCGGTGGGTCTGGGCGGTGTCGAAATAGCCTGCGGCGTGGGCGGTCAGCAGATTGTCGATGCCCACCAGTTCGGGCACCTGACCGGGGCGGGCCACCACGTGCAGGTAGTGGCTCCGGGCGCTCCATTTCTTGGCCGCGCACTGACCGTACTCACCGATATCGAGGTAGTAGGTCTGGCCGCGGGAGTGCCCGGGGCGCAGGTGGTAGACCGTGGCGCGCAGCGACAGCTCGGGCAGCATCCAGGTCTCGATGTAGTGGTAGCGCGGATTATCCACGGTCCGTTCGACATACAGACCGAACGGTTCTGCGTGGATTCGCTCCACGGGGTGTAGAAACCCGCGATAATCGGTCCACGAGAGATCCGCGAGATTGAAGTATTCGAGCCTTGGGCGATGCGGGGACACCGGAGGAGTGTTACCGATCGCTCCCTGCGGGCGCGCACCATTGGTGGAATTCCGCTGTGGCGTAAACAGACCGGTCATCGCCCTGCCTCTTCTCGAATCGTGCGACCAGCGAGCCCAGAGTACACCCGGGGACTGTGATTCAAACCCCTGTGAACGGACTGAGATCTACGCGACATCACGTAGTCGCGCGGACGTGAAATCCACTGGGGCAGGGGTCAATTCGGACATTAGAACTCCTTTACCGAATTGAGTGCGCGACTAGAGAATTGGTACGGGCGTGGCGGTGCGACGGTGACGGTGACCGACCCGAGCCACTCCCGGGCGAAGCCGCCCGCGCCAGGGCGACCGCCGCCCGGTCCCGCGCCGCGGATCGCGTGGGTCCGCCGACCGCCACTTGTCGGTGGGGGGTCCTAGGCTTGGGGCATGGCATTCGCAACCGAGATCCCGGACGACGTGCCGATGGCCCACTCCGAGCACCGGCCCATCGGCGAGATCGAACGCATCGACGGTCGGTTCCAGGTGGTCAGCGAGCACAAACCCGCCGGTGACCAGCCTGCCGCCATCGAGGAGTTGGAGCGGCGGATCCGGGCGGGGGAGAAGGATGTCGTACTGCTGGGCGCCACCGGCACCGGTAAGTCGGCCACCACGGCGTGGTTGATCGAGCGGTTGCAGCGTCCCACCCTGGTCATGGCTCCGAACAAGCTGCTCGCCGCGCAGCTGGCCAACGAGCTGCGCGAGATGCTGCCCAACAACGCGGTCGAGTACTTCGTCTCGTATTACGACTACTACCAGCCCGAGGCGTATATCGCGCAGACCGATACGTATATCGAGAAGGACAGCTCGGTCAACGACGATGTCGAGCGGCTGCGGCATTCGGCCACCTCGAGTCTGCTCTCGCGCCGCGATGTGGTGGTGGTCGCGTCGGTGTCGTGCATCTACGGCCTGGGCACGCCGCAGTCGTATCTCGACCGGTCGGTGGAGTTGCAGGTCGGTCAGGAGATCGACCGGGATCGGCTGCTGCGGTTGCTGGTCGACGTGCAATACACCCGCAACGATATGTCTTTCACCCGTGGCTCCTTCCGGGTGCGCGGTGACACCGTCGAAATCATTCCCTCCTACGAGGAATTGGCGGTGCGCATCGAATTCTTCGGCGACGAGGTCGAGGCGCTCTACTATCTGCACCCGCTGACCGGTGACGTGGTGCGGCAGGTGGATATGGTCCGCATTTTCCCGGCCACCCACTATGTGGCCGGTCCGGAACGCATGGAGCGCGCGGTCCGCGATATCGAGGTGGAACTCGAGGCGCGGCTGGCGGATTTGGAGAAGCAGGGGAAATTGCTGGAGGCGCAACGGCTTCGGATGCGCACCCAGTACGACCTGGAGATGATCAAACAGGTCGGGTTCTGCTCGGGTATCGAGAATTATTCGCGGCATATCGACGGGCGTCCGGCGGGTTCCGCCCCGGCCACGCTGCTGGATTATTTCCCCGAGGATTTCCTGCTCATCATCGACGAGTCGCACAACACGGTGCCGCAGATCGGCGGCATGTACGAGGGCGATATGTCGCGCAAGCGGAATCTGGTGGAATTCGGGTTCCGGCTGCCGTCGGCGGTCGATAACCGGCCGCTCACCTGGGAGGAGTTCGCCGACCGGATCGGGCAGGCGGTGTATCTGTCGGCCACACCCGGTCCCTATGAACTCGGCCAGACCGGAGGCGAATTCGTCGAGCAGGTCATCCGGCCGACCGGTCTGGTTGATCCGCATGTGGTGGTGAAGCCGACCAAGGGGCAGATCGACGATCTGGTGCACGAGATCCGGGTACGGGCCGAGCGCGACGAACGCGTGCTGGTGACCACGCTGACCAAGAAGATGGCCGAGGATCTCACCGACTATCTGCTGGGTCTGGGTGTGCGCGTGCGCTATCTGCACTCGGAGATCGATACGCTGCGCCGAGTGGAACTGCTGCGGCAGTTGCGTCTGGGCGAGTACGACGTGCTGGTCGGCATCAACCTGCTGCGTGAGGGCCTCGACCTGCCCGAGGTGTCGCTGGTCGCGATTCTGGACGCGGACAAGGAGGGCTTCCTGCGGTCGTCCACCAGCCTCATCCAGACCATCGGCCGCGCGGCGCGCAATGTCTCCGGTGAGGTCCACATGTACGCGGACAAGATCACCGACTCCATGCGCCACGCCATCGACGAGACCGAGCGCCGCCGCGCCAAACAGGTCGCCTACAACGAAGAGCGCGGCATCGACCCGAAACCGTTGCGCAAGAAGATCGCCGACATCCTCGACCAGGTCTACCGCGAGGCCGAGGAGACCGAGGTCGAGGTCGGCGGCTCCGGCCGCAATGTCAGCCGCGGCCGCCGCGCCCAGGGCGAACCCGGCCGCGCGGTCAGCGCCGGCGTCTACGAGGGCCGCGACGTCAAGAACATGCCCCGCGCCGAACTCGCCGACCTCATCAAGGACATGACCGCCCAGATGATGAACGCCGCCCGCGAACTCCAATTCGAACTCGCAGGCCGCCTCCGCGACGAAATCGCCGACCTGAAGAAGGAACTACGCGGCATGGACGCCGCCGGATTGTCGTGAGAGAAAGCCTGCGCCGCAATGCCCTTCGACCGCGGCCAACCCCCGCCAATCCGGCACGGCGAAATCTCGCCGATCCGGCGCGGTCAACCCCCGCCGATCCGGCGCGGTCAACCCTCGTCATCCCGGCGTGCTTTTGGCCGGGATCCACACACACAACCCACAAAGAAAAGACAAACAAAAAGAC